>JBJEJS010000479.1:0-5196 GCA_051878235.1 Candidatus Cryptobacteroides sp. | reverse complement strand
CCTATTCCAGAGCTGGCTCCTGTTATAATCATTACTTTACCCTTAAAGTAATCCTTATCCATAATTAAAGTTTTATTCCAACATACCCCTGTCAACGATTTCGGTGGCATCGTACTCTCCGCGCTCAAGTTTTGCCCTGACTTCGGCGAAAGTCTTGAGGGTGTATTCGACATCCTCCATCGAGTGAGCCGCCGTCGGGATTATGCGGAAGATTATCATTCCCTTAGGGATGACAGGATAAACCACAATCGAACAGAAGATTCCGTAGTTCTCACGAAGATCTACCGCCATCTGGGTAGCCTGGGCCACACCGCCCTTGATTGCCACAGGAGTCACACAAGCCTCTGCAGGCCCGATTTCAAATCCGAGTTTACGGAAACCGTCCTGGAGCGCCCTTGTGACGGTGAAGAGTTTCTTGCGGAGTTCGTCGCCCTCTGCGCTGCGGATGATCTCAAGCCTCTTCAGACCGCCCTCTACGAGAGCCATAGGAAGTGACTTTGCGTAGATCTGTGAGCGGAGGTTGTAGCGGAGATAGTCAATCACAACCTTAGGACCTGCCACGAAGCCTCCGATTGAAGCCATTGACTTGGCGTATGCCCCGATATAAAGGTCGATGTCGTCCATCACGCCGAAGTGCTCCGAAGTTCCCCTTCCCGTAGGACCCATACAGCCGAATCCGTGCGCATCGTCGATGAGGATTCTGAATTTGTATTTCTTCTTGAGTTCCACAATCTTGTCGAGGAAGCCAAGCGCTCCGGTCATTCCATAGACACCTTCCGTTATGAGAAGGATTCCGCCTCCGGTCTCCTCGCAGAGTTTAGTGGCCCTCTTGAGGGTCGTCTCGCAACTTTCATAGTCGTTGTGCCTGTAGGCCATCCTCTTGCCCATATGCAGGCGGGCACCGTCGATAAGGCAGGCGTGTGCCTCGGAATCATAGACGATGACATCGTGACGGTCCATCAGGGCGTCGATTGTGGAGACGATTCCCTGGTAGCCGAAGTTGAAAAGGAACGCGTCCTCCTTTTTCTCGAACTCGGCAAGCTCACGCTCAAACTTCTCGTGAAGGGAGGTGTGGCCCGACATCATACGGCTTCCCATAGGATAGGCAAGACCCCACTTTGCGGCCGCCTCGGCATCAGCCTTCCTCACCTCAGGATGGTTGGCGAGACCGAGATAATTGTTCAGGCTCCAGCAAAGCACATCCTTGCCGTTGAATTTCATATGAGGTCCGAGTTCCCCCTCGAGTTTCGGATACATATAATAGCCGAAAGCCTTCTGTCTGTACTGTCCGAGAGGACCACCTGAATCCCTCGCAATTCTGTCAAAAATATCCATAAGTTAAAATTTTATCATTAAATGACAATGGTTTAGACATTTGAAATTTCCTTAGGCATCGATATTCGCGTAATGTGCGTTCTGCTCGATGAATTCCCTCCTCGGCGGCACATCGTCGCCCATAAGCATAGAGAAGGTCCTCTCCGCCTCGGCGGCATTGTCGATGGTTATCTGACGGAGCAGACGCTTCTTAGGGTCCATAGTGGTGTCCCACAACTGCACGTCGCTCATCTCACCGAGACCTTTGTAACGCTGCACGGTCACACCCTTGTCGGTGCCCTTTCCGAGTTGCAGGGTGGCTTCCCTGCGCTGCTCCTCCGTCCAGCAATAGATTTCCTCCTTGCCCTTCTTCACCAGATAGAGAGGCGGAGTGGCAAGATAGACATATCCGTTGCGGATCAGGTCGAGCATATAGCGGAAGAAGAATGTGAGAATCAAAGTCGCGATGTGGCTTCCGTCCACATCGGCATCGGTCATTATGATGACCTTGTGGTAGCGGAGTTTGGAGAGGTTCAGGGCCTTGCTGTCCTCCTCGGTCCCTACCGTCACTCCGAGGGCGGTGTAGATGTTGCGGATTTCCTCGCTCTCGAAGACCCTGTGGTCCATAGCCTTCTCGACATTGAGGATCTTACCCCTCAAAGGCAGGATGGCCTGGGTGAAACGGTCACGGCCCTGTTTTGCCGTACCGCCTGCGGAGTCTCCCTCGACAAGGAAGAGTTCGCATTTCTCAGGGTCCCTCTCAGAGCAGTCGGCAAGTTTGCCCGGCATTCCGGCGCCTGACATCACGGTCTTGCGCTGCACCAGCTCACGGGCCTTGCGGGCGGCGTGGCGGGCGGTCGCGGCAAGAATCACCTTGTCGATGATTGCCTTGGCCTCCCTCGGATTCTCCTCAAGATAGGTCTCAAGGGCAGCCGAAGTGGCCTGCGACACGGCTGACACGACCTCCCCGTTTCCGAGTTTGGTCTTGGTCTGTCCCTCAAACTGAGGCTCGGCGACCTTGACGGAGATGACAGCGGTAAGCCCCTCGCGGTAGTCGTCCGCCGCAAGTTCGAACTTGAGTTTGGCAAGAAGCCCGTTCTTGTCCGCATAATTCTTCAGGGTGCGGGAAAGTCCCATCTTGAAGCCCTGGAGATGCGTTCCTCCCTCTATCGTGTTGATGTTGTTGACATATGAATAGATCTTCTCGCTGAAGCCCGTGTTGTACTGGAGGGCCACCTCGATAGGAATCACCTTGTCGGTCTCAAGACAGATCGGGGTCTCGATGAGTTTCTCTGAGCCCGCGTCAAGATATTCGACGAACTCCTTCAGTCCGTCCCTGGAATAGAACACATCCTTCCTGTAGTCCTCCGTCTCGTTTCCGTTCTCGTCAACATCCTTCACCTTCTCCCTCAAGTCAGTAAGGGACAGGGATATGCCTTTGTTGAGATAGGCAAGTTCACGCAGACGAGCGGCAAGAGTGCTGTAGTTATACACCGTCGTCACAGTGAAGATTTCGGCATCAGGATGGAAAGTCACGATTGTCCCCGTGTCGGAAGACTCGCCCACGACCTTCACCGGAGCAAGAGGCTTTCCCTTGGAGTATTCCTGCACGAAGACCTTCCCCTCACGGTGGATTTCAGCCCTGAGATAGTCAGAAAGGGCGTTCACACAGGACACACCCACTCCGTGAAGACCTCCAGACACCTTGTAACTGTCCTTGCTGAACTTTCCTCCAGCGTGGAGGACCGTCAGCACGACCTCAAGCGCGGAACGGTGCTCCTTCTCGTGCATTCCTGTCGGAATACCCCTTCCGTTGTCCCTGACGGTTATTGAATTGTCCTCGTTGATTGTCACTTCGATGTGCGTGCAGTAACCGGCAAGAGCCTCGTCGATACTGTTGTCCACCACCTCATAGACAAGGTGGTGCAATCCCCTCTCCCCGATGTCTCCGATATACATTGAAGGCCTTTTCCTCACGGCCTCAAGACCTTCCAGAACCTGGATGCTGTTCGCGGAGTACTGCTCCGCCGCAGAATTTATCACTTCGTTCCCGTCCATATATTCCGTAAAACTTTACATAGCCCGGGTCACGCAAAGCGAAACCCGAATTCATTAAAATTACAAACGGACAAATTTAGCAATTTTTCGCGGTTATTGAAAATTTTTCTGCCTCCGAAGCGCAAAAGATGACAGACGCGGCCTTTTTCAAGCCACCTACAGCGACAAAGTTATCCCCGCATTGAACCAGATTCCGCTGCCGCACACGAAAGGAGTCCTCATCACTTTCATATTCAGCAGATTGCCACCATATACCCAAAACGAGAAGACACGGTTGAAACGGTATTCGAGAGAGACTCCGAGATCGGCATAGCCAGGCACTTTTATCAGCAGCGGCGACTCAGGCATATAAGGGTTGTCAAACCAGCCGCTGCATCCGAGGGAAGCCGTGCAGTGGACTCCCGCATAGACTCTCCTGCGCCAGTTGTAAACTATGTCGGCACCCGCCGTGAACTCCTCGGGGGCGAACACATTGCGGGCCTTTTTCAGGATGTCGGTGCTCCTGTAGTCAAGGGATATGTCGGCCTTCAGATCCTGCGAGCGCCATCCGAGGTCAGCCTTCAGATACCAGGTGTTGCAGTCGGAATATCCTATGGCGGGCATTGCAGAGCCGTCAACCCCGGGCATTGCGGAATCCAGCAGGAGGTTGTTGTGGCAGGCATAGCCTCCGCGCACATCGAAAGTGAATTTCGATGCGATGTTCCCCCTCAGGCCGAATGCGGCATTGACCCTCTCGACGCTGTTGTCCAGCAGGGGCGTGCCGCCATAAAGTATAGAGTAATACGGATTCCTGCGCAACTGGTCCGAATATCTGTTTATGTTCTCCCCTCCGTCCGAGATGAAATATATGTCAAGATGGTCCTTGACCGCCATAAACCCTGCATCTATCGCAGGATAGACATACTGTCCCTTGTTCGCGTGCATCCTTGCGGCATCGCTTCCCCAGTCGCCCCCCGCGAGGAACGAGAGTTTCACTCCCAGGCCGAGCCTCCAACGGTTTTTGGTCAGGACATATTTCGGGGTCACGCTCACATTGGCTGTATATGATGAGAACGCCTGGGCGTAGTCGGAGACATCAAGGCCAAGGTCCACAATCACGGAGGAATATTCCGAGAGGACAGGTCCGAGGGAGGCCTTCAAGGTGAAGTCATTCTCCACAAGCCTGCGCACCCCGTCCTGCGAGGTGATCTTATCCCTGCCGAGGAGATATTTCATATTTATGTCATAAAAGAAATATCTGTTGTCCCGACGGTTCGAGGCGACGCGGACATCGGCGGTGAAGGCATCGAATCCCCTCGTCCTCACCGTGTCCTTTCCCGCATTCCCAAAATATCCGAAATCAAAGGAGAAGAATCCGCTCCTCCAGTCCACCCTGCCGTTCACCCCGGCTTTGGTGAGGGAGCAATAACCTTTGTAGTCCTCGCCGGAAACCCCGTCCTTGAACGGAGTGAGGTCAGCAGGACGGTAATTCCCCACATACGAGCGGTTGGTCCCGTAAACGCTCATCGTGAAAGGAGCCTTTCCGAAACGCGGTGTGACCACCAGGTCGATCTCGGGATGCAGGGGGTAGCCCGCGCCTGCCCTCAGGAAGAAGGTCTTTCCGAAATCCAGAGAAGGCTCAGGCCTGACATCCACAGCGTACGGAGTGAACTTGTACGATCCCCTGAACGGGCTCAGGTTGACGGAATAGTCAAAGTCCATATCGAACTTGAGCACGGTGTCCGGCACCGCCATCCTGATCGCAGGCTTGTCCACCTCGACCTTTCCTGCGACATATTCCCTCGTGACCTCCACAGTCGGGTCAAGATTCTGCGCCGACAATCC
>JBJEJS010000478.1:0-5215 GCA_051878235.1 Candidatus Cryptobacteroides sp. | reverse complement strand
AAGGCACAATCCAGTACGGTCTTGAGAAAGGCAACAAATTCGGTATTATCGGATCCACCGACCAGCATTCAGGCTATCCCGGAAGTTACGGTGACGGTCGTGTCGGAGTCCTTTCCCCGTCCCTGACCCGCGACAACATCTGGGAGGGGCTGCGCTCCCGCCACACCTGCTGCGCCACAGGAGACAGAATCAATGTGGACTTCCGCATCAACGACGCATTTATGGGAGATGTCATCCGCTCGAACAGGCGCCGCATCTACCTGAATGTCGAGGGCGAAAGTTGCATCGACTACATCGACCTGGTCAAGAACGGCCGTCTGGTGGCAAGGGTCAACGGACCTCACATCCCTGTGATGCCTTCCGGTGACACCGTGCGCTGCAAGGTCAAGATCGAGTTCGGATGGAACCGTGAGGAGACATACGTGCCTTGGGAGGGAAGCCTTTCAGTTGACAAGGGACGCATAATCGCCGTGAAGCCTTGCTTCAGGGGTGCCGCGTTCACATCCCCTCAGGAGGGCGAGACCGAGTTCCACACACACGTGCAGAAAATCCTCTCCGCAGGTGAGACCTCGACTGAACTGAAACTCTACACCTCGAAGAACCCTAACACCACCACAGCGGCGACCCAGGCGGTCATCCTTGAGGTGGAGATGCCTCTCGACGGGGTCATCAGGGCACAGTTCAACGGCAAGGAATTCTCCCACACCCTCGGGGAACTCCTCGAAGGCTCCCGCACACACTTTATGCGCGGATGGCTCAGCGAGGCGATTCTCTTCAACAGGGCAATGCCCCAAAGTTGCTATACCTTCGAACATTATATGGAGGACAACGAGCCTGAGCGCGACACCGACTATTATTATGTCCGCGTGCGCCAGAAAGACCAGCAATGGCTCTGGACTTCTCCGATTTGGGCGGAAAGAGTTTGATTCTTATGAACATATCACTTCTTCTTGCAGGTTTGCCGGGGGCTTTGTCAGCCTCCGACAAACCTGTCTGCTCCCAATCGGGAGCGCAGGCTCCCCGCAGGCCTAACATAATATATATAATGACTGACCAGCAGTGGGCAGGCGCGATGAGTTGTGCGGGCAACACCGACCTTTCAACCCCTGCGATGGATGCTCTTGCCGCAAGGGGAGTGAGATTCACAAACGCCTATTGCTCCTTTCCTTTGAGTGGGCCTTCCCGTGCGGCGATGTTCACGGGACTTATGCCGAGCGAGAGCGGGGTGGTTGAGAACGAAGTCCCCCTGCCTGAGCCTCTTGCTTCGGAAACCCTCGGGACACTTGTCTCACAGGCGGGTTACGAATGTGCCTACGCGGGGAAATGGCACGTGAACACCATATCCTTGCCTGCCGCCCAGGCTTTCGGCTTCCGCAACATCAAGGGAAACGGCGATGCCGGCATAGCGGAGGCCTGTGTGGACTTCCTGCGGAACCATTCCGACAGACCGTTCTTCCTGGTCGCCTCATACACCAACCCGCACAACATCTGTGAGTTCGCGCGTGGACAGAACACCCCGCACGCCCCTGTGCCTCCTGCCGCTTTGGAGGACTGCCCGAATCTCCCGTCCAATTTCCAGGTGTCTCCGTACGACGCCAGCGTGCTGAGGTTTGAACAGGGCCTGAACTACTCCCTGTATCCGACGACGACCTACACTCCCGACCAGTGGCGTTTCTATCGGAATGCCTACTGCCGTCTGGTTGAGGCCGTTGACAGCGAAATCGGCAAAATAGTCGCCGAAATCGACAGGCAGGGCCTTTGGGACAACACGGTTGTGATTTTCACCAGCGACCACGGTGACGGCTGCGGTGCCCATCATTGGAATCAGAAGACAGCCCTTTACGAGGAGGTCGCCAATGTGCCCCTGATAGTGTGCCTGCCTGGCAGGAAGGACGACGGCAGGGTCTCTGACATTCTTGTGAATGAGGGAATCGACCTGATGCCTTCCGTCTGCGACTGGGCCGGAGCGTCCGTCCCCGAAGGCCGCGGCGGAGTCAGCATCAGGCAGCTTCTGGAAGGGGAGGCCGTCCGTGAGGCCATTGTGACCGAGACCAACTTCCTCCAGACTTCCGGGACCCTCGGCTGGATGGTCCGCACCCCGCGTTACAAATATGTCCTCTACGACAAGGGCCAGTACCGTGAGCAGCTCTTCGACATTCAGACCGACAGGGGAGAGACCCGCAACCTCGCCGTGGAGGCCAGGTACGGTGAAATCCTGCGCGAACACCGCGAAATCCTCCGCCAGTGGTTCCTCTCCCACCCCGCCTGCTCCCTGACCCCGCGTCCCGGCAATGCCCCTGCGACAGTGACCGACCGCTCCCGCCACCTGCGGCTCATCCCGGAATGATCAGTTTCCGATGCCGGGGTGATTGGAATTGAGAATTATTTTTATCTTTGCAAAATTGGAACTCAAAACAACAACAATATGAACAAACATTTCCTACACATTACCTCCGCCCTGTTGATTGGGGGGGGAATCTTATTATGTGAGGGGTGTGCCAACGAACTTTCAGAAGACCTGAACGTCCGGAAAGGTGTCACCCTCACTGCAACAGGCTCTTCAGATCCGGATCTGGTCTCTGAGGGTTCGGATGATGCCGGAACCAAGGGTTACTGGACGGAAAATGCCGGTAAAAATGGTTCTTTTTATTGGGATGCAACTCCTGAGTCTCTCTATGCTGCTGTTTATGGAGCGGAAGACTGGAGTGCAATCAACGTTGACGGGTCTTCCAAGACTGTTGATGTTACCGCCACCCGTGGTGTCACTATCGGAGATGTGACCGGTAACAACAGACAGGCTGCGTTGACTTGTACGGTTTCAGAAAGTTCTGTCTCAGAAAATGATTACATCTATTACACCAACGGAACAATTTCAGCAGAGAATCCGTCAGAGGTGACTCTCTCAATGCCGAATATTTTCAGTCAGAACAACGCGGCTAATTCAGGCGGTGTGGCCCCTATGTTCGTTTACGGCTCCGGAAAAATCAACTCCGTGTCGGAATCGGGAATTTCTGCCGGCGGCATAGTGTTCAAACAGGTCTGTGCGACATTCTGTATGGATCTGAAGAACAACACTGCTTCCGACATCGCTCTTGGGAAGGTTAAAATTTCTGTAAAGACTCCAAACGGTTCAAACGACCTTGCAGTGTTCCCGAAGGAATATTCAATGACCGTCGATCCTTCAACGGACACTTTCACTTTCAATGAGAATGAGGCTGCCGGCCGTTACAGCGAAGTGGAAACCTCACTCAATTCCAGCAAGAACACGGTCGCGGCAGGAGCGACTTATTACACCTATTTCCTGACTCTCCCGACCACAATCACCGACGCTGTGTTTGTTGTCAAGGCTTATATCAATGGGCAATACAAGACCCTGAAGCAAGTCAAAGTCAAAAATCTCACGACCGAAAGCGGTTACATTTACCACCTTCCTGTTGAAATCACTGATGCAAATATCGCTGAAATCACTGATGACTATTATAATGACTTTGTGAACGGTGCAGGCATTGAAATCGGAGGTTATACTTATAAGGCTTCGGATTTTGATGGTGTTCCAGTATATCAACTTAACAGTGATTCCAATAACTTAATTGATGGTACCGGTAGTGGAATTTATTTCGTTTCTGAAGGTGTTGAGGCGACTGTGACTACCAACACGAACAGGGCTGTATGCCTTGTCATAGGCAGAAGCAAGACGGCGAAGAGCAAGTTGACATTAAAGACCAATGGTTTGAGATTCTTGTGCAAGGCTGATAATGCAAATTCTCATATGGTCCTTTTTAATCTTGATGTGGATGCAACGCAATTTTCAGGTGGGGCCCTCCAGGCTATGCTTGCAAGCGATGACAAAGTAGGAGGGTATATAGAGAGGTTGAGTATTGATGCCTGTGATGTGAAACTGAGTCCTTCCCAGTCTTTCATTACAGCCAATTCAGGGCCGACACATAGTACAAATACGGTTCTGCGTTCAATCAACAATTTCAACATCGTCAATTCAAAATTCAATGTCCCGGTAATATCTACAACAGGTGTACATTTTATCTTGGCCACATATAACTCCAGTTATCCTAATATTGTTATCAAAAACAATATTTTCTGGGCAAGAGAATCAACATCGTATATTCCGTTTAATTTCGGTAATAACATTAATACTGGTACAGAACTTACAAATGTGAATATCTCAAACAACACATTTGTCAATATTGCACCGGGAGGAAATGGAAATATCCTTCAATGCCGTTCATTGGAGAATGCTGTATTCTCAAACAATTTGATGTATGCGCCTTTGTCGGCATACAAATATATTGTGAGAATGAATTATGATTCTGCAAACACAGGTGTGGCTCCGAATACTCTTACAGCAGACAATAACTGGTCGCTTAATGCAACAGCAGGTAAATCTCACATGTTCAGAATTTACTATCTGAAAGATGCAACAGATGTTTGCAAATTTACCGGACACAACGGTCAGGAGGTAAAAAATGCCACCCCTCTTGACGGATGGGATATCGCTTCAGGCTATTTCCCGATCAAAGACAGAACAACTTACGGAAATGCCGGTTCAACAATAGACGACTGACCGAAACAAAGTGATTGAAAACAAAAATGAATGATATGAAACACAATAAAAAACAGTATGTCAGTCCATTAGCGGCACTGATCGAGATTGAGAATTCATTGTCCGTCCTTTCAGGGTCAGTGGAAGACCCGTTCAGCACCGGAGAGGACGCAAAGTATCCAGGCAGTGATTGGTGGCAAGAGTACGACGAATAACCACCACCAAATCGGCAGTCCCCTGCCGACCCCCAAAAAATTGGATGGCCGGACCCGTTCCGACCATCCATTTTGTCATCTCACCCTCCCTTGATGATGGCTTGTCCTTTGCATCCGCCTCCCAAAAACATAAGAAAAAAGAAAAAACATAAAAAAAGAGAAAAACCTGCATCCCAAGAGCCCCCGTTGCCGCGTTCCAGAAAAATTTGTATATAGTTTTGCAGTTCATTCTAAAACCGGATTATTATGGAAAATGAATTGGACAAACTTTATGAGGCCGGCAAGAGGCGTGAGGGCTTTGTGAACATGATGCAGGATTCGGGCTTCAAGGCGGTCCTGGTGGACAGGGGGAACAAGAGTCTTCTGATCCGTATGCTGAACTGCATCCTGCCGGAAGATGCGCACATCAGCGATATCCTGAGTTACCGCGACAGGGAACAGC
>JBJEJS010000477.1:0-5222 GCA_051878235.1 Candidatus Cryptobacteroides sp. | reverse complement strand
TGGCCTTTGTCGGGTCCGCCCAGATTGCAGTCACATCGCCGGGACGGCGCGGAGCGAATTTGTGGTTGACCTTCACCCCGTTGACCTTCTCAAAGGAGTTTACCAGTTCGGAAACAGAGACAGGACGGCCTGTCCCGATGTTGTAGATTTCGTAACTTTCTTCCATTCTGCCCTCAACCATTCTTGAGACTGCCGCCACGTGTGCCTTGGCAAGGTCAACGATGTCGATATAGTCACGAAGGCAGGTTCCGTCCGGGGTCGGATAGTCATTTCCGAAGATGCTCAGGCATTCCCTCTTGCCGACCGCCGTCTGGGTTATGAAAGGAACGAGGTTGTTCGGCACGCCGCGCGGAAGTTCGCCGATGAGGGCTGACGGATGTGCGCCAATAGGGTTGAAGTACCTCAGGGCTATGCCTTTGATGAGGCCCTTGCGTTCCTCTCCAGGCTGCATCGGTCCATAGACGGCTGTCGCCTTGACGACATCGGTGAGGATGTCCTCGCAGATCTGTTTGGTGTTTCCGTAAGGCGAAGTGGCAGGCTTGCGCGGGGACTCCTCAGTCACAGGAGGATTCTCGGCCTCGCCATAGACTGTAGCCGAAGATGAGAAGAGCACATTGCAGCCTCCGTGGGTCTTCGCAGCCTCAAGGATGTTCAGGAACGACACCAGATTGTTCTTGTAGTACATAATAGGCTCTGCGACAGACTCTCCGACCGCCTTGAACGCCGCGAAATGAATCACTGCGTCAATCCTGTAGTCAGAAAAAAGTTTCATCACGGCCTCCTGGTCGCAACAGTCAATCTGCACGAAAGGGATGTCATCCCTTCCTGTGATCTTCTTGACTCCCTCGAAACAGGTGAAATCGCAGTTGGACATATTGTCGGCGACCACCACATCATAGCCGGCCGCAATCAGTTCGACAGTAACGTGACTGCCGATATATCCGGCTCCGCCGGACACCAGGACTTGTTTTTTCATTATAGTGCGTGTTTTGTCATATTTCAGGATTTCGGATTACGATTCCGCAGTCCCGAATGGCAAATTTAAGAAATATCCACGAGATAAGCATATTTTTGAGTAATTTTGCAAGTTCGCATATACCATAATAAAATATAGAATATCTCATATACCGTAAAACACAAATGACGAATATTCCGAAAATAAATATATTCCTTGCCGTCGCCGTCCTGTTCGCGACGGCGGTACAGGTCTTGGGGCAGGGGCCGGAACAGAATCAGGCGCAAAGGCAGATACCCAATCTGAAAGAAGCGGTCCGGAGGCTTGAGGAAGGTCCTGGAATGAAAGGGGCATCGGTCGGGATTCTTGCCGTGAGGGGCGGGAGGGACACCCTTATTGATGTTTCGGGCACGAGGCTTCTGCTGCCCGCATCGAATATGAAGACGGTCACCACAGCGGCAGCCCTGCACAAACTCGGAGGGGATTTCCGTTTCAGGACCTCAATCGGCTACAGCGGGCGCATCGAGGACGGGATTCTCAAAGGGGACCTGTACATCATCGGCGGGGGCGACCCTACCATCGGATCGGTGAATCCCATCGCCGAGGCTTTGGAGAGCACTTTCGGGAAATGGGCGGCTCTTGTGGAAGGGGCAGGAATCAGGGAGATTGAGGGGCAGATAATCGGCGACGGGAGATGGCTGGAGGGTATGATGGAGCAGGAGTCCTGGCAGTTGAACGATTCGGGGACATATTACGGGAGCGGGGTGAGCGGGCTTTCCTTTTATGAGAATGTGCAGGATTTTCTTGTCCAGGCGGGAAAGGAGGCGGGAGATCCGCTGAGTGTCAGCGTGAAATATCCCGTGACACCCTGGCTTAGATATTCATTCCCTTGTGTGACAGGTCCGAAAGGCTCGGGGAACACTCTCTATTTCTACACCACTTCCCTGTCCTCCATCGGGGAGATGCGGGGGACTTTCGCCGTTGACCGCAAGCCGAGGACTGAACAGGCGGCCAACAAGTTCCCTGAAATGACCTGCGCGGCGTATTTCTGCGATTATCTTGAGAGATGCGGGATTACCTGTTCGGACGGGCCTGCGGACCTGGGACTTGTCTTCGGGGCATCCGAGGGTGTGCCACAGGAAGAACTGACTGTGCTCGGCTTTACGGAATCTCCTGATTTGGAGTCGATTGTGCAGGTGACCAACAGGGAGAGCAACAATCTTTACGCGGAGACCCTGCTGAGGACCTTAGGGAAACTGTACGGGAACAGTTCGGACTACAAGGCTTCCTGCGCCGTCCTGAGGAAAGTCCTGAAGGATATGGGAGCGGATTCCGAGGGGATGAGGATAAGCGACGGGAGCGGGCTGTCACGGGAGGACCATCTCAGCGCGGACTTCCTGTGCCGTCTGCTCGGGGCAGTCCTGGAGCAGCCTTACAAGGACATCTTCATCCAGTCCCTTCCGAAACCGGGCGGGGAAGGGTCAATCAAGTTCATAATGCAGGAAGCCCCTGCGGCGGTTAAGGAGAGAATCAGGATGAAAAGCGGCTCGATGAGCGATGTGAGATGCTTCTCGGGCTACATCCTGCCGAGGGACGGCAATTCCGGGCAGACGATTGTCTTCTCGCTGCTGGTCAACAATTTCACAGGACCTCTTTCACGCATACAGCCCTATATGGACGGGATTATCCTTGCCCTGGCACAATGCAATTGAATTCACTTGGTGTAAACCGGGCGGATTGGAAGGCCGGTGTAACGGTCGGCATTGAGATTGACAGACGGAGCCGTGTCCGTAATCCTGAACATCGTGGACTTGGCCTTTGCAATGTTGTCCGGGTTGGAAGTGCTTGACCAGTAATATCCGAAATTAAGGGCGGTCGTAGCGCCTCCATTGGTATAACCTGCATACTTGAACTTCAGGGACTTGCCTGTGGTCTTGCTTGTCAAGGTCATTGTGGAGTCCGAAGCGGAGACCGAATAGGTGCAGTTGGCATACAGTTCTTCCCATTCCGGATAGGTCGGAGTCCTCCATTTGCCTCCCCAGAGATTGGTGGCGGCATCATAACGGGCATCACCGCTGTAGTCATAGCCGGCAGGAAGTTCCTTGGGAGGGGTTCCGGAGGTGAAACTGTTGCTGTAGTTCGTGTATGCCGCATTTCCCCAATTGCCAGTGTAAGTGTTGACCCCCCACATCAGATATCGGCCTTTCAGGAGACTGATGTTCTCAGGCGTGGCTGACAGGTCGGACTCCGCCCCCAGATTGAATGTGCTCCACATCACGGATGTGCCCATATCCACGGCAGCAGTGTAACCGACCTTCGGGGCGTTTTCATCCAGAAGGTAGCAGTGCCCGGCCTCTGTGGTCACCGGCCAGAGGTCCTTGCCGATTCCTGTTTCAATCCTGTAGAGACGGTCTGCAATGACATATTTAACAGTCAGGTCAAACACGCATCCCGCTTTGAAGATGTAGCGGAATTCGTCAACTCCGTCAACAGTCCTGAGCAGGAATGGGGTGAAGTCAGCCCCGTCGAATTTGTAATCGTACTTGACGGAGCCTGTCGGTATGCAATAGCGGAGCATTGCCGCGGTGTGGGCAAGGGTCAGGCTGACGGACTTTCCCGAGACACCCACCTCACCGTATTCGCAACCGGGGATGTTGCTCGCCACAATCAGGTCATAGTCCGTGTAGGAGGAACTCTGGTCCTTCGGAAGGGCATCGAGAAAATCAGGGACAATCGACTTCACCTCAACGTAGGTCGTGATGGAGTTGAAGGACTCTTTATAAGGGAAATATGCAAAATACTCCGTTCCCTGTGCAAGTACATCAGCCATCGGATGGTTTGAGGTGTTGCTGTCGGAGGAGCCTGATTTGAAGATTGACCAGACCGTCTTTCCGTCGTTATCCAGACCGGAACAATAAACCTTGTAATTGCAGACCTTGATCGTGTGCTCAGCATCCAGAACGAAAAGACCGAAAAAGTCGCCGGTCTCAAATTCGGTGTGTTCGCCGTAGGGACCGCTATAGGAAACTTTCGTGGAGGGTGACGCAAGTCCCTGCATATTCAGGATGTCCACCTTCAGGCTCCAGTCCCCACTTTCATTCAGAAACAGTTCCCCGTCCGTGGAACAGGCTCCGCAGAGAAGGGTCAGGACAAAGGAAAGTATTAGATTCAATCGTTTCATTCTAATATTCATTAGGGCTGTACACCGGACGGATGAGCATTCCGGTGTAACGGCTTCCGTCAATCTTGATCAGTTGGTCCGTCTGGTTGAAATAGGCGTATGAGACACATCTGAGGATGGTCGGGGACGCGCTGCTGCTCATATAATAGGCTATCGTGGGGCTCACTATTCCCTGGTTCAGTTTGCCGTCTCCGGAAGAAGTTGTTTTCCCCTCCTCATCCTTCTCGACTTCCATAGTTCCGTCGAGATAGCCTCCAGAAGACATATATATGACTTTTTCCGGGTTTGCCTTGCTGGTCACCTTGTACACATAGAAAGTCCTCTTTGTGCCCGGTGTGCCCATATAACGGTTCTGGCTTTCATTGTAGGAATCCGCCAACTCAAATGTACAGCCTGCGTACATCGCACGGAACTCGTTCTCGGTCGGGAGACGCCACTTGCCCCTCCACCAGCGTGCGTGGGCTACATCGTACTCGGTCTCCTTGATTGTGCCGCCCAAAGGGGCAATCTTGTACTCGTTGTCGAAATAATTGTTGTATCCGTAGCCCTTGTAGCCCGTCAAGCCGTTGTCGTACTGGGTATAGGTCGCCCCCCAGCAGTAGTAATCCCCTCTCGCGTAAGGGTCGCGTGTTCCTTTCCTTTCACCACGGTCCGTGGAAAGCGGGTCGAACCAGTAAGTTTCTCCGACGGATTCGCCGAGATTGTACTTGGACCATATTACAGTGTAACCCAAAGTCACCGTGTTGCCGTACCTGTCCACGAACTCCACATTGTCCAGTTCAAGGTCAACTCCGTCGGTGTACGGGACCAGCGGCTCGCCCTCAAAAGAGACGGAGTAGAGATGTCCCGGCTCCACATCGATCTCGTGGCTGAAAAGGCGGTGGCTTTTCTCCTCAAGATGTCCGACAAGTTTCACCGTCGGGGTCTTTTGGGGGTCAACGAGATACCTACGGCGGAGTTCGGTCTTGGTCGGGGAGATGACCGAGCGGTAGGTGTGCTCTATGGTGAGGCTGGCGGGAGAGGTCGAATTGTAAAAGGCAATCGGGTAAAGAGGCGTCACGCCGTCAGGCTCCCATTCATTGTTGT
>JBJEJS010000476.1:0-5227 GCA_051878235.1 Candidatus Cryptobacteroides sp. | reverse complement strand
AACACGCACCTGGGCAAATGCAGGCACGAGCACAAAAAGCACGGCAAAGAGAGAGATTAACTTTTTCATATTCTTTTGTTTAGTGGTTATTATTCTAATGTTTCAAGTATTTCCGAGCAAAGAAGATAGGATTTGACAAGCATCCTCGGGACATGGAACGGGCCTTTGAAGATGTTTCCTTTTGCAGGCTGGGCCACGCTGCCGTCACGATGAAGGTAACCGTACCACTCACCGTATTCCCTGTCAGGGAAATGCGCGAAAGCCCATTCATCGGCTGCCTTGTGCATCTGAAGATATTTGTCGTCTCCTGTCAGTTTGTACGCATACAGGGAGGCGATTATGGTCTCGCATTGAGGCCACCAGAATTTCATATCCTGCGAGTAATCCTGAGGAGGAAGGTTCCGGCAGTCCCTGAAATTGATTATGCCGCCGTACTCCTTGTCCCAGCCCCACTCGAAATCCCAGTCAAGAATCTTCAGGCCAAGTTCCCTTATGTGGGCAGGGTCCTTTGTGAGACTGGCTGCCTCCATCAGGAACCAGGCAGTCTCAATGCAATGCCCGGGGTTGATGACACGGCCGGCATTGGTGTCAATCATCCTTCCTTCCAGGTCCACGCTCTCTAAGATAGTCTTATACTGCGTGTTCAGGAGATAATTCTCAATGATGTGCAGGGACTGCTCAACCTGCCCGTTGAGTTCAGGAGCGTCAATCACCTTCTTCAGGATTGCGACAACATTGAGGAACATCATCGTTATCGAATGGCTGTAACCTGTCTGGGTGGTCTTGGGGGCAAGGAATCCGGGACGAGAGAGCATCTCCCTCGTGCGGTTGAAGAGTTCCAACGCCTTACGGGCATAGTCCTTGTCCGCTGTCGCCGCAGAATACTCGGCCATTGCCATTATTGCGAAACATTCAGAAAAGACATAACGGCGCTTCTGGACTTCCTTTCCGTCTTCCGTGACAGTGAAGAACATATGTCCGTCTGTGTCAAAACAGTGTTTCTCAATGAAATCGACACAGGACTTTGATGCCTCAAGCCATTTTTCATCCTTTTTCACATTATTGTAGGCGTAAGCGGCGATGAAACCGAAACGCCCCTGAAACCACACGGATTTGGTGGTGTCCATCAATGACCCGTCCCTGTCAAGACAGGTGTATATGCCTCCGTTGACCCTGTCCAGAGCATTGTTCATCCAGAAAGGCATCACATTGTTGACAAATTCGTCCAGATATCTGTCCCTGCAGCGGACAAGATAGTCTCTTTGAGCAGTTGTCATATCAGAATCTGTTACATCTTGAAAAGAAATCTATCGCCTCAAGCTCCTTCTTCATCGCCTGCTCCTCGTCATCCGTCAGATTGCGGAAAGGGACCCTGTTCGGACCGAGGTCGAGTCCGATGAGTTTCATTATCCTCTTGCCGCCGACAATGTTGCCCCGGTAATTGCAGATGACATTGATGACAGCCTGTGAGAAATTCTGTTTCTCCCTTGCAGTCTCAAGATCCCCGGCATTCCAGGCCTCGATGATTCCGACAAGCTCACGTCCGTTGTAATTGGTGGTCCCGCCGATTCCGCCTTTGGCCCCGCCCTGTGCAAGGCTTGGAAGAATGGTCTCGTCCTGTCCGTGAAGCATATCATATTTACCGTCCTTGTAAAGACGGCACTGGTTGTATTCGTACAGGCTTTCAAAAGTGTATTTGATTCCCGCGAAATTCGGGATGCGCCCATCCACAGCCTTGAGAAGGTCTATCATCGGAAGATAGGCCCCGTTGAAGGCAGGGATATGATAATAGTAGAACGGCAGTTCAGGAGCGGATGCGGCGATGGCCTCACAGTATTTCACAAGTTCCTCCACACGGCCGATCTTCGGGAAAGGAGGAGCCATCGAGCCTATTCCCCACGCACCTGCCTGCTGGGCGTCGGCAGCAAGCATCATACTGTCTTTCAGACAGCAGCTTCCCACATGGACTATCACCTTGAAACCCGCAGGAGCAGCCTTGATCCAGGCCCTTGTCAAAGCCATCCTTTCCTCGACAGTAAGCATATAGCCCTCACCTGAAGAACCGTTTATAAAAACTCCCTTCAATCCGTTGGCCGCAAGCATTGCAGCATACCGTGGGATGACCTCAAGATTGATTTCACCATTCTGATGCATCGGTGTGAACGGTGCATCAATCAGTCCGACTATCTTTTCCATAACATTAGATATAATTTATTGTGTCGGCAAATCTATATATAGAATTATTTAATTCAAAATATATTTTAATTATATCGAATTAAAATATTTAATATTTTTATTAAGAAATCATATATTTACCTATATTATTTATTTATAATAACTTATATATTTTATATTTATTTCCTATATTTTAATAATAATCTGAATATTTACAAAATATTTTAATAATTCGATATATATTCATACCTTTGGGGCAAAATAAACCGGAATGGAGACCAATTTACAGATACAGGCAAGGCTCACAGGGGACAATTACCCGAGAGCCAAGGCGGCAATCCTCAAATATGTGATGCTGCGGGGGCAGTTCACTATACCGGAAATCGTCGAACTGACAGGCTTCAGCACCACAAGCATCGCCAAATATGTCAATGCGATGAAAGACGAGGGGCTGATCAGCATCCTGTCCTACAAGGAGAGCAATGAGAAAGGGCGCAGGGCCATCATTTACGGAATACAGCACGACTCCTGCTTCTTTCTCGGCGTCGAGGTGAGGGCCTTTGAACTCAACATTGGCCTGATGAACTTTATGGGTGAGATTGTCGCAAGCAGGCACATTCCGGAATTCACATACGAGAACACAAGGGAGAACCTTGAGCAGGCGTGTGATTATGTCTCAGATTTTCTCTCTTCCCTTTCGGACATTCCGGCAGACAAAATCAAGGCGGCCTGCATCAGTCTCAGCGGCAGGGTCAACTCCAGGCTCGGAACAAGCGCAAGCCTATACAACCTTGAGGAGATAAGGGATTCGTCACTTGCAGAGATGCTTTCGGAGAAATTCCGGATGCCGTTCTATGTCGAGAACGACACCAAGGCGATGGCTCTGGCCGAATATATGGCAAACGGCAGCGAAGGCTGGAAGGATGTGCTGTATGTCAACATCAGTTGGGGGCTGGGCCTCGGAATCATCCTCAACGGGGAACTCTATTACGGGAAAGACGGATATTCCGGAGAGATGGGGCATATGTACAGTTACAACAACAATATCCTTTGCCATTGCGGGAAGAAAGGATGTATGGAGACGGAGGTGTCGGCGAGGGCAATCCAGAGGAAACTGACGGAACGGATCAGGAACGGGGAGGCCTCAATCCTTTCAGGAAAGATCAAACGGGGCGGGACCGTGACGGCCGACGACATAATATCCGCCACAGAGAAGGAGGATTCCCTCTGCATAGAACTGGTGTCGTCAACAGGCACAGAACTGGGGAAACAGCTTGCAGGGCTTATCAATCTGTTCAACCCGGAGGCAATCATTATCGGGGGAAAACTGTCAAAAGTCTCCCCTTTCTATTTCCTCCAGTATGTCAGCCTCGCGATCAAACAATATTCCCTGAAACTCATCAGCAAGAATGTCCCCGTGCTGACATCCCGCCTCGGAGACCTTGCGGGCATTACAGGAACTTGTATGATTGCAAGGGACAGAAGTTTCTTTAAGTGATGACACCGGCATTTGATATGAGAACGGAAAGGCTCTGTAAGATTTTCGTGGCGGCGCTGCTGTGCGGATTGTGCCCCGAGATGTCCGCGCAACAGGCTGTGGCGCAGGAGGAGCGTGCTGACACAGACGGCCGCGATTCCACATTTGAAGACACAGGGGTGCTGAATGGCGGAAGCGAAGGCTCCGGGCAAGGGCTTTCGGCAATGTTCTGCGGGCTTGTGTCGGGAAAGGCGGTCTGCGCAGGCGGGGCGAACTTTCCGGAGACTCCGGCAATGTACGGAGGCAGGAAGCATTATTACAAAGACATTTTCAGATTCACCGGCAAATGGGAGAAATGCGGAGAACTGCTTTGTCCCCTTGCCTACGGAGCAAGTTTTTCTGTCGGGGGAAGGATGCTGACTGTCGGCGGGAATGACGGCAGAGGGCCTGTGGACAAGGTCTTTTGCATTTCACCGGCAAGGGACGGAGTCAGGGTGGAGGAATTGGAATCCGGACTTCCTCAGGCGTTGGAGCAGGCAGGATATGCGTCAGACGGACGGAATCTGTACATTGCAGGAGGGCTTTCATCCGACGGCGCGTCAAGGAAGATTTACAGAGGACGTGTCAAAAGGAACAGGACAGAATGGTCCCTTATCGCCGAACTGCCGCAGAATCTCGTACAGCCGGTGGCAATGGTTTTCCGGGGTCACCTTCTCGTTTGGGGAGGATTTGATCCTGAGGGGAAAACCGCATTATCCGCCTGTTGGGACATCGACCTGCGCAGCGGAGAATGTGTGGAGGCAGGGAATGTGCCCGGAGGCGGGACATTCACCGGGTCGGCCCTCGTGACATTAGATAACGGCAAAGGCGCAGTAATCGGAGGGACGGACAGGGAGACATTCAACAGGGGCCTCAACGCTCAGGGAAAGCAGAAAGAGGAATATATGTCAATGCCTCCTGCAAATTACAAGTTCAACAGGAAAATCCTGATATTCAACCCGTACGACAAGACCTGGAGTGTCCCTGCGGAATCAGGGAAAGCCGCTCTGGCAGGAGCGGGGTGCGTTTGTGACAGTAAATATTTATACATAATCGGAGGAGAGACCAAACCGGGAGTCAGGACACCGCAGACCTGGAGGATTCCTCTCTCATCCATCAAATGACCGCAAGACAATGACAAAGACAAAATCAAGCAACATTTATTCCTGGGTTGTAGTCGGGCTTCTCTGGGTAGTGGCCCTGCTCAACTATATGGACAGGCAAATGCTCTCGACAATGCGCGAGGCGATGCAAATCGACATTGCAGAACTTGAATCCGCAGCCAATTTCGGACGGCTGATGGCCATATTCCTCTGGATTTACGGAATAGTGAGCCCATTCGCAGGCGCGGTCGCCGACAGAATCAGCAGGAAATGGCTGATAATAGCCTCTCTGGGAGTCTGGTCCGCCGTGACTCTCCTGATGGGATATTGCACCACCTACAACCAGATTCTCGGTCTGAGGGCATTGATGGGTGTAAGCGAGGCCCTTTACATCCCGGCAGGACTTTCCCTGATTGCAGACTGGCACGCAGGA
>JBJEJS010000475.1:0-5265 GCA_051878235.1 Candidatus Cryptobacteroides sp. | reverse complement strand
GCAGGCTGTGGGGAAACTCAACAGCGGCAGTGACTTCCTCGGCATCCGGTCAAGCCGGGTGGCAGGTGTGGTGATGGAGAACCGCAGGGGTGCGGAGCAGGTGCTGAATCTGCTCATCTCCAAGGCGGAGGCGGCAACCTCCCTGCCGGAGCTGATAGCCATCCACAAGGATGTTTACAACGTGCTGAAGAGCATCGACTGCCCTGTCCAGCTGGAGCACCTGGGACCGGATATGTACGGGATGTTCCGTACGGACTCGATAGCGAACCTGAATATGGACAACTGCTACCTGGGCGGCATCGACGGTCTATGGACCTTCAAGGCGCGTGAATGGGAGAACATGAAAGGGCAGGACCCTAAGGTCTACGGCACGATACGTGACCAATATAGGGGGATGATTACCTCAAACGCCCGCGCAGCTGCAAGGATGGTGAATCAGGAGACCAGGCAGGATGTCAAGCAGAGGCACCGAGGACGATAGAAATCAATGATGAAGATATGCTATGATGTCAATGTGCTTTCCCGTAACGGACTTCGTTTGTGAACATCAGCATTAACTCTTCAATACTTTTTCCTTCCAATTGATTATCCTCAATCATTTGGAAGGTATCTGAATTATAGACATATGATAAGGCATCCTCAATCGCCAAGGACTTTTCTTCAGCGATATATAACGCTGCCTTTGTGGCAAATTCTCTGGATATGGTCGTGTTACTGCTCATATAGCTTTATAAATTTCAAGTACTTGGCTACCGCTTCAGCCGACTGGAAACAGACCTGGCGCGAACAGGATTTCTTGAATATAAGACGGTGTGTCAAGGTCTCCAGATTCTCTCTTTTCAAGGCTTCTTCCTTTGAAGGGTAAGTTTGTAAATACTCGTCAATGACAGTTGGCATTATTCCGTCTGCCACCGGTCCATATACTACTGGGAAGTTATGGATATAGTTCCAAGCCTGATTCCTGTTCTTGAGGATGAATTCTGTCCAGTCCTCATTATATGAGTCAAAACAAAGACACCCGGAATTCAAATCTGTTAAGCAGGAATCATCAAAGTCAAATTCCATTACTAACTTTCTACCTCCCATCACCAAATTCTTCCTTCTTGCCATTCCCCAAGCCTGTTCAATATCTGGGGTCAGATAAGAGCCTTTCCCAAAATCCAGACCCTCACGACTTAGAGATGGATCAAGTTGGTCGAATTCAACATTCGTACCGTGATATAGCTTAATCATTTTATTTCTCCACCGTTACGTCGACAAACCATCACCAGATCATTGAGAATCTCGTTCAAAGGGAGTGTCATTTCCACATCGATGCAGGAAACGAGCAGATGGATGCCCTTGTGGAGATTTAAGTAATTGAATGCTGTCTTCTTTGATAGACCTTTGGCATTTGCGAACGCGTCAACACAAGCATTGATAAAGGAATACATTTCCTCCATCTCAGAGTGTGTCTTAGAATTGACCATTAGTTGAACTTCCACGTCAAGATGCTTCAAGATGTTTATTAGAGTATCAGTGTCAAGATTCTCGTTATTCTCAATTTTTGAAATTCTTGATTTCCTAACCTTGAGTTGTTTACCTAGTTCTTCCTGCGTGAGACCTCTCATTCTCCGATATTTACGGATGATACTTCCTGTAGCCTCCGTACTCCTTCCGTCTATGATTATTATTGCTGACATATCTCCTTTTTTGCAAATATATATAAAAGTTTCCTAATTGGGAAACTTTTAAAATTATTCTTTCCATAAATCAAGGGACCCCGTTGGATGGAGTCCCTTAATTCGTGTCAGTTATTGAAGTCCTCCGGCAGGTCGTCTTCGTCCTCTTCGTTCTCCGGAGCGCCCGCGGCTTCGGACAGACGGGCGTTGATGCGGTCCACGAGGGTCTGAATCCAGTTCATCTGGGCGGAGTCGTCCTGGACCTCCTTGTCCCCGACCTGTACGATTCTGATTGGAGGCATCGGCTCGTCGCTCCAGTGGAGCTTCTGGCTGCCGGCTGTGACTGAGGCGTTGGTGAAGCCCGTCTTGGAGGTGTATACCTCGATGGATACGTCGTCCAGGTTGCCGAGACCCTGCTCGGTGACGAGGCTCCTCGCGATGGACTTGAAAGCCCCGGATTCGCGTGATACGGCGATGTCGTACTCCTCACCGGAAGCGGTGTCCTCGAGGATGATGTGCCAGTTGCGGAACTTCTTGTTCTCGAACTCGTGTTCCTTGAGTTCGATGCCCTTGAGGGAGCCTGAGATGGCCCTGTAGGTTGTGGTCTCGCCGTTTCTCTTGCTGATGATGGCGCCTTTGGAGATACGCAGGAAGATTCTCTTGGAGTTGCCTGCTTCGTTCATTGGATGTAACATAGAACAAATGAATTTAAAAGTGAATATTCTGTGACCTCCCGTCAAAAGGGAGTCCTTCCTTTCCTCCGGAAGGTGACGCATTGTTCAGGCGGGGACACAAGACAACAAAGGCAAGACAAAACGCACCCGGAAGTGGGCTGCGAATTTGCCTTGCCGTTTGTCTTTCCGCCTTACTTCGCGGATACCTACGGAGGGAAGGAGGATGACTTTGCCTTAATCTTTTCCTTCAAATCATTGCACATTAATCCCTTTCTTGTAACTTTGTACCATTAGTAGAAAGTATTACCCTATGCAAGGAATTGAAAGTGTCTTTGCCCCTTCCGCTTCCGCAGAGGAAAGGGCTGCTTATATCAATGACGGAGTTCTGGAAATCCCGGAGGGCGTAACCGCCCTTGGAGAGGACTCATTCTCATATTGCAGTGATTTCTCATCAGTTATCTTCCCGTCGACTCTCCTGTCCGTAGGAGCCAGGGCCTTCGCCGGCTGTCCTGCTCTGGTGGATGTCGATTTCAACGAAGGACTGCGGGAGATCGGTGAAGACGCGTTCGCCTGTTGTACGTCCCTGGAGGAAATTGAACTCCCTTCCAGCGTCACGATGATTGGCAGGTCCGCATTCCAGTGCTGCAAGAGCCTTCTCTATGCCAGGCTTGAATGCGCCGCGAAGCATATACGCCCGTTCACTTTCAGCCATTGCACCGCCCTGAAGGAGGTCGTGCTTCCCGAGGAACTTGAGTTCATCGGCTGCGCTGCCTTCTGCGGCTGCTCTGCCCTGAAAGATGCGGGCATCCCGGAAACCCTGAGGAAGTTCGACTGGGTGGAGAAAGAGGAGGACGGCAATACCCTTAGCGGAGTCTTTGAGGGCTGTGCTTCCCTTAAGGAAATCTATATTCCGGACGGTGTTGAGATAATCAACGATGACATCTTCAAGGGCTGCTCTGCCCTGCGTGAGGTGTCCGTGCCGGGTTCGGTCAAGACTATCGGCCAGATGGCTTTCTTCGGCTGTTCGAGCCTTCGTAACGTCGAGCTGCACGAGGGTCTGGAATCAATCCTCGGAGGAGCTTTCGCGGACTGCCCGTCCCTATGCTCCATAGATATTCCCGAGAGCGTAAAGGAAGTGGATCAGGGAGCCTTCTTCGACTCCGGAATCCCAGGCAGTCCGAAATCCGAAGACTATTAGGGGACTGGTTTCTGAACTTATTGAATTTATTAATAATAGCAATGACACATAGTTAATCTAAATCCCTCGTCTAAAGCCTATGTGATGATGGGTGACATAATTATCAAGATTGATAATTTGCTCTTTCCTGAGCGATTGAACTATAAAAGGAGAATGAGTCGTGGAAACGAACTGTATGTTTGGGAAGCAAGATGTAAGCCAAGACACAATCTTCTTTTGCCATTGAGGATGAAGATGGAGGTCAAGTTCATCAATCAAAACCAGACCGTCTGTTTCAAGTAATGCATTTGCTCCGAGTGCAGGATTGAGTTTTATGCAACGGTAGGCTATATCCGCTATCATGCCAATCATATTCCTGTATCCGTCGCTCATCAATCTATATGGAACACTGGTTTTGGTGCCATCCTCGTTTTCTCTTACACAGACGATATCGTCTTCTGCAAAGTCATAATACAGATTGTCCCAGTCTTCAAGACAGTTTAGTATGGCCTGCTTGAATGTTTGGAGCCTTTGTACCAATTCCTCGGAATTCTTTTGGTCGATGTTCTTTTCAAGAGTCTTATACCAGTTCCTGAATGACTTGCTTGAAGACTTCACAGAAAAGCAGTTGTCATATCCGTCCAGTCTTGAACCTTGCTTGACATATTCTATCTTATCATTCAAATTTGCCCAAACTCTTCCTGAGTCATAGTATGCAATTACTGGAAGAATTATACCGTCGCTAACGGTGGCCTCTTTTAGAGTTCTATCTGCAGCAGAAACGATTGTCTTAGCATATTTTTGCGTATTTGTATAACTATGTGACTCTATTGACCGCTTCCAGATCCCCCAACGGTCTCCTTCTGCCTCAATTTCACAAGGCAGTTGTGGCTCAAAGACAGACTTTTTTGTTTCATGTATCCGAATCTCACCTTTATGGATGGTTCTCTGATATTTAGAACCATTTCCCAAAGGGATAAGGAAGCAACCAGCAGCAATTGACAGGGCATCAAGAATGGATGTCTTACCGGAGCCGTTGTTTCCTATTATGACGGTAAAATTATCCTGAAATTCAAAGGTATTATCAACAAATCCCATGAAATTCCTTATATGGATTTTCTTAAGAAGCATAGTAAAGGATTATTGTTTTCCGTTGCCATCAACTAACCTTGCAAGGAGTTCGGCAAAACTGCTTATGTCTCCCTGTACGCTTGCGCGCTCCAGTGCGGACATATATTCATCTCGGATTTCTTTCCTGATTATAGTCCATCTATAGCCACCGGAAGCCAGCATTACGTTCATCAGGAATCTTCCCATTCGGCCATTACCATCCATATATGGGTGGATGAATGTGAAAATAAAATGGCCCAGAACAGCCCTCACCCAGGCATCACCCTCGTTTTTAAGAAGATCAAATAATACAGGCATGGCATCCCTTACTGCCTCAGGATTCAAAGGCGTATGCATTGAATTACGAATATACACCTGATTTGTCCTATATCCGGCAATGTCAGATGCCTTGATGATGCCAGCCATAACGGAAGGCGCAAACATTTCCTGATACCAGATTCTGTGGTCTTTTTCTATAACAGAACCTGCATTTGCCCCGTTTAGTATAGATGTCAGGCTTTTCTTGACCTCTTGGAACGCTTGCCAATAACCGCGGGCCGCAAGGGCGGTTTTGTCCTCCTTGTCAGATGGGTTGTTTTCAGGATTCCATTTGCCGCTTCTAACCTTATCAATCAGTTCCTCG
>JBJEJS010000474.1:0-5313 GCA_051878235.1 Candidatus Cryptobacteroides sp. | reverse complement strand
GGGATGCAGGTTTTTCTCTTTTTTTATGTTTTTTCTTTTTTCTTATGTTTTTGGGGAGGCGGATTCCCGGATGACAGCCTCAGTTGTCACAGTTTGTGGTGCATACGGTGCCGCCCGGCTCAAACTCAATCGTGGTGTGTACTATGTGGTAGTCTCGGGCGATTGCGAGGACCTGCGACTTTATTTCAGAGGTGGAAGGGACATCGGTCACTATGTGCAATGTCATTATGTGGGACTCACCGTCAAGGCTCCAGATGTGCAGGTCGTGGATGGACTGCACATCTTCTATTTCTGCGATTCTTGAGGACAGTTCCTCCAAAGGAACATCGGACGGGGTTGCCTGCAGAAAGACCTTGAACACGCTTTTCAGATTCCGGCAGACATTGACGAGCACCCAGATGCTGATGCAGACGGAAAGCAGTGGGTCAAGCACAGGAACCTCCGCAAACATCATCACAATGCCGGCAATCAGCACACCGACCCATCCGAGCACATCTTCCATAATGTGAAGGAACACGGCCCTTTCGTTCATTGATGAGCCTCTTTTCACGCTCAAAGCCGAGGCTCCGTTTATGATGATTCCAAAAACCGCCATCCACAACATTCCCTGCGCGCTCACCTCTTGAGGTGAGGCTATCCTTTTGCCTGCCTCAATGAGCACCAGGATGGAACTGACCGTCAGGACACCCGAAAGGAATATGCTGCCCAGAAGCGAGAACCGCTTGTATCCATAGGAATATTTCTTGTCGCGCGGCTGTTCGGATTTCTTCTGAAGGAACCAGGCTATTGCAAGGGAGAGGCAGTCCCCGAAATCGTGCAGCGAGTCTGTGAGGATGGCAATGCTGTTGGTCAAAATGCCTCCCACAAGTTCCACGATGACAAAAAACGCATTCAGGAAAAACGCCGTTGAGATGTTCTTTCCCGCATTGCTGTGGCTGTGTGTGTGATTATGTCCCATATCCTTTCTTTTTTCATCGCAAAAATAATCAATATCCGGTTAATATTTTTATTTTTGTCCGGTTCAAAATAAAGAGATATGGGACAGGTTTTCAGGACTGTGTTTTTATATGTGACGTTCTTGTCGGCGGGGCTGGCCTGCTGCGGCTGTTCGGAGGAGAATCTTACGGAAAAGAAGGAAGACCCGCCTACGGTGGAAGGTGAGGTCAGGTTTGATTGCAGCATAGCCTCATCCAAGGCCGTTTTCGACGGAGAGGATGCGTGGCAACTCCTTTGGCAGGCGGGTGACAGGGTGAGGATTTTCTGTGACCAGGCGCAGGATGCGGTAGAGGCATCTTATTCTGTCACTCCCGGGAATTCTGCGACAGAAGGCTCCCTAACCGCCTCCGGCAAGGCTCTGGAATGGAACAGTGCGGGAGGTTACCACAGGTTCTATGCGGTCTATCCCGAATCCGCTGCCAATATGGCTGAGGAGGGCGTGCTGGCTGTTCCTGTGAAACTTCTCCAGAAATGTACCGTTAAAAGTTCTGATGCCACAGAAAAGGATATGACTGCTGCCCCTGATATGTCACAGGTATATATGGTCGCTTCCGCTGTCGAGGCACCGTCCGAGGATGGGGTCAGCCTTGTCTTCAAACCGTTGATGACCACTCTCGAAATCAAGGTCCAAGGACCCCGGGATGCAGGTGTCTCGCGGGTGACCGGGCTCAGTGTCAGCACTTCCGTGACCACCCGCTCGACTGCCCCGCAGGACAGGTTCTATTATGACTTGTCCGCTTCAGAGGTAATAGACCTTTCGGGGGTCTATGGTCCGGAAAAGACATCTGTCCAGACGATATTCCTGGATCTTGTGGATGAATCAGGCAATCTGACTTATGTCGATGTCGGAAGCGGAAGGACATTGACCGTCACTGCATTCCTGCCTCCTGTCTCCCAGAAGGCGGCAGCCTCGCTCAAATCCAGGACGACAGTCCGTGTGCACATCGCGTCGGACACGGAAGTGGTTCAGCCTCTGAAGACCAACAATGAGAGCAGTTCGGAGTGGACGACAAGGATTCCGGCTTCTTCCGTCTATACTGTTGACCTCCCTCCGGCAGTCTCCGGAGAGGAATCTTTGGGAAACAACTGGCTCACCCCATTGCCGGATGACTTTCCTGTCTGCTGCCTTTCCCTGCCGGGCACCCACGACGCCGCGACCTTGAACTGCTCTGCCATCGGAAAGTGCCAGGTATATACGATATCCGAACAGTTGAAGAGGGGAGTGAGGGTGTTCGACCTCAGGCCGACGATGGACAACGACTCCTCATTGGGAAACATATATCACGGAATACTCGATACCGGTGTCCCGATGTCGTCGGTGTTCTATGACTTCAACAATTATCTGTCCGCCAATCCGGATGAGTTCATAATTGTGCTGATGCGCTACGAGTCCGACAGGAATTCTGTGGATGTGTCCTGCTACAACACGGCAATCCGTTCGTTCCTGAACGGCAATTCCGCCTATCAGAGACGCAAGGCAGCCTTCAGACCGGATCTTACTGTGGGAGACCTCAGAGGAAAGATTTTGATCATATCCCGCAATGACCTCACTCCGGACTCCTCCATTGAGACTGCATATACAGGATGGAGTTCAAGCAATGTCTCAGGTGATGTGAGGACGGTCAGGGGGACCGGGGGGACGGCTGACATATATGTTCAGGATATGTATTCGCAGGAGCGTGACGGAGATTCCTCTGATGCGGATTTTCTGGCAAAGAAAAGGACGGTGGTCTGTGAAATGATGGACATCGCCGGCAAGTTCACTTCTGACCCTGCCCTGAGAAACACCTGGCTGGTTAATTACACTTCTGCGTATGTGGGGACATATTCGATTTTCGGTTATAAGATACCGAATGACAATTCATACGCGAGGAATGCCGAATCCACCAACACCGCCGCCTACAATTATTTGGTCTCAAGGGAGGCCGCCCCGACAGGGATTGTGATGATGGATTTTGCGGGTGCTTCTGTGTATAATGTCGGCGGGACCGATTACAATGTCTGTGGGGACCTGCTTGTCCAGAAGATTATTGACAATAATTACCGGCAATGAGGATGCCCGGTCAGGCCGGGCATGACGAAAAATAAAGGCCGGGCATGACGAAAGAGAAGGACCGGGCATGAGAAAGAGAAGGGCCGGGAATGACGGAAAGAAGGTGTGGGCTTGACGAAAGAATGGCGGACAATAAAAAAGCCCGGACCAAGCCGGGCAGAATGTCTCACTGGAAAGGTCATTTCCTGTAGCCGCACTTAGGGCAGACCCCGTTCTCGTCAAGCGAGATTCCGCAGAGAGGGCAGCGGTCGATTGACCCCTTGGTCTCAAATTCGGCGGAAGCGGCGTTGACTCCGCTTGTGAAAGTGATTTTTGCGATGTTCAGTTTGTCCTTGAGCAGGTCATAGACAATCTTTATCATCCCCTCGACAGTCATAGTCTCCTTGGTCACAACCAGACGGCAGTCAGGATAGGCAGTCGCAAGCTCAGTCTTGAAAGCCTCTCCTTTCATTGTGTTGCGTGGATGTCCGTTCCTGATGCCCTGTTTCTCGTAAACATCGAGAATTGCAGGGAGAAGCGGGTCATCCTGCCTGAGAATCAGCGCATGGTCAAAGTTCTTGAGCAGACTCCACGCAACTTTCTGGATTTCGTTGCAAGGATAGACCATATTGACTCCCTCGTTGATGCTGTCCTCAACCTCAATGGTGAGAACTCCTGTGTGACCGTGAAGGTACTGTGCCTCGCCCTGGAATCCGTAGAACCTGTGGGCGTACTGAAGATCGAATGTTGTAATGCTTCTCATAATATTTTCTCCTGTTTTGTTTTGTGTTTCAAATCATTTATGCAAATGTAGGAAATAAAAATGTCTTCTCAAATAGAATTATTCAAAATTATACAAAATTTTTGAATAATTCCAATTTAATCCTTTAAGGAAGACCAAGAGAAGTATCATTCAAGAACCAGACCATCATACGCAGGAAGAATGTTCCCGTCAGGAATCTTTTTTACAAGTTCTTCATATACAGGTAGTTGGTGCGACAGGTGTGTCAGCCAGGAATGTTTTGCACCGACCCTCCGCGCCACTTCGACCGCTTCGGACAGCGAGAAATGCGAAATATGTTTTCCCTCCTTCACACAGTTAATAACAAAATGGTCAAGACCCTCCAGTTTCCCAAATTCCTCTTCCGGAATGTAGTTCATATCGGTGCAGTAGGCAATGTTCCCGAAGCGGAAACCCAGGACAGGCAGTTTGTAGTGCATCCCCCGGATCGGAATTACCGTCACGCTCCTGTCCGTTTCGGGCGCGGAGCCGCTGTCGGCGTATGAGTATCCGACTCCTGATTCCCAGACCAGATTTCCCGTGTTCTTCCAAGTGCGGATTTCAAAGGGACTCCCGTCGATGGTGTGGATATGCCATTCGGGGGCACCGGGATATTTCATTGTCTCGAATGCGTAGGAATACTCTTTCCTAAGGGATTCCTCCACATATTTCTCGCACCAGATTTCGGCCGGCTTCCTCTCAAGATAGTTGAAAGCCCGAATGTCGTCCAGTCCTCCCGTGTGGTCCTTGTGATTGTGTGTCAACAGAATGGCATCGAGATGCGAAACCTTTGCACGGAGCATCTGGTAACGGAAATCCGGTCCCGCATCGACAAGGATGCGCAGCCCGCCGTATTCCACCAGGACAGATGCCCTGAGCCTTTTGTCCCTCGGGTCATTCGAACTGCATACCTCGCATCCGCAGCCGATCATCGGAACTCCCTGGGATGTCCCGGTCCCCAAAAATGTAAGTCTGGCCTTTTCCATAGTTAAATCTCCACCTCTGCAATCCGACCTATCTGTGCAGGGTCGTATGGGCGGGCGACACGGATATAGTTGCCCGTGTAGCCGTACATCATCCCTTCCTTGTCCGCGCTCTCGAAAAGGACCTTCTCCCGTACTCCCTTGTTCGCCGCAATGAACTCCCCGTTCAACTGTGCGCACAGTCCCTCAAGCATCTCCACGCGCTTTGTCTTGACGCAGTCCTGAATCTGGTCCTTTCTGGCGGCCGCCCTTGTGCCTGCCCTCCTTGAATAAGGGAAGATATGGATGAATGAAGGCCTTACCCTGTCTTTCAGGAAGTTGTAGGTCTGAAGGAAGTCCTCGTCGCTCTCCCCGGGGAATCCCGCTATGACATCGATTCCGATGAACACCAGCGGCCTTCCAGGCGCCTCCATCCTCTCCCGTATGTGACGGATTTTCCTCTCGAAGAATGCCGTGTCATACCTCCGTCCCATCTCCTGAAGCACCTTGTCGCAGCCCGACTGGAGTGGAATGTGGAAATG
>JBJEJS010000473.1:0-27085 GCA_051878235.1 Candidatus Cryptobacteroides sp. | reverse complement strand
GACTTTCTCGCCGAAAGAAACTTTTCTGGAAAGGGTCAAGGAGCGATGCTCCGTCGCGGACTCGCGGTCCCGGAGGGACCCTCTTTCCGAAACGGGCTGCAAAGATACGCACTTATTTTTTATATCCAAACTTTTTCGCGATTTTTTATCACAAATCAAAAAATTCTTTCAGGGTCCAGGATCTTCCAGAGCCCCTCCCGGGAGGCTTCCGTATTTTTTATATATCCCATATTCCCTTCATTGACAAGAAGTACCGAGTCACAATATTCCAAAGCGAGAGAGATGTCGTGCGCGGAAAAGATTATAGTCCTTCTTTTCGCACCTCCCTCCCCGACAGTCAGACTCTTCAACAGCGAGATAAGCATCCTCTTGTTCGGGTAGTCGAGAAAAGAGGTCGGCTCGTCAAGAAGTATGTATGGAGTGTCCTGTGCGACTGCGCGCGCGACCATAACCTTCTGACATTCCCCGTCCGACATCCTGTCCATCGTCCTTTCGGAAAATTCCGTCATCCCGACAATGGAAATCGCATTGTCCACAATCCTGACATCCTCATCGGACAGCCTGCCGAGCCAGTCGGTATAGGGGGACCTGCCCAGAGCGACGAAATCCCTCACCGTGAAATCCTGCACACGGACGCGCCCGGTGCTCACCACCGAGACTACAGACGCCCGCAATACCCCTGACATCCGTGAGACAGGCACTCCGTCATAGGAAACAGCCCCAGACAAAGGCTCTGAAAGCCCTGAAGCGGCACGCAGGAAAGTGCTTTTTCCTGTCCCGTTGCGGCCGAGAAGCGCCACAAGGGAGCCCTCAGGGATGTGCACATCGGCGGCTGACAGGAGGGTGCGCCCGCCGTAACCGAGAATGAGATTCGAAATGTCAATCATAATGATGTTTCCTCCTGAATATTATCCAAAGCACCACAGGGATTCCGAGAAAAGAGGTCAGGGCATTGACAGGCAATGTGAAGGCCCTGGCAAGAAGGTCGCAGGCGGACATCAGGAACGCACCGCACAGAAGCGTCCCGGGAACAAGGATACGATGGTCGGCCGTCCTGAAGACAGCCCTTGTGATGTGCGGCACGGCAAGACCGACAAAACCTATCGGACCGCAGAATGCCGTCACTGTACCTGCCAGAAGTATGGTCGCAAGATAGAGCGCAATCCTGGTCCTGCGCACATCCATACCCATCGTCCGGGCGTATTGCTCTCCTGCAAGCATCTGGTTCAGGGGTTTTGTGCAGGCGAATGTGATGATAATCCCGACAAGGACAGCCGCAGACATCAGCGGGATGCGCGCCAGAGGGACCCCTCCCAATGAGCCCATTGTCCAAAGGACATAGGTCTTAAGTGATTCCGAATCACTGAAATATTGGAGAATCTGTACTGTGGAGTCAACTGCGGAGCCTATCATCAGACCGAGAATCAGCAGAGCCATTATGTTCTTGAGCCTGCGTCCCGCCCAGGCGACCAGCAGGAGCACCACAGCCGCTCCTGCCCAAGAGGCTCCCGCCAAGGCGAAACTTCCAGAGAAAAAAGTGGGAGACATCACGGAAGATACGCCTTGGGGAAGCCCGAGGACAAGAAGTGCCGCGCCGAGGGATGCACCGGAATTGACTCCGAGCACATACGGACCTGCAAGCGGATTGGAGAACATTGTCTGCATCATCAGGCCGCAGACCGACATTGCCGCTCCTGCCAGCAGGGCGGCGAGTGCCCTGGGAAGCCGGATCTCCAGGACCACCGTGCGGATTTCCGAAGGGCAATCCGGACTGAAAAGGGCGCGGAAGACATCTGCGGGAGGTATGCGGGAGGTCCCGACCAGGAGGGAAAGCAGCATAGCCATCACACAGAGGACAGCGGACAAAATGAAATATATCAAATGTTTACGGGACATAGGCATCACAATTGGCGGTAATAGTACAGGCCATCGGTCTGCACGAGGGAGTCCAAGGCAGGACGGAGTTCAGGATGGAGTATGCGGACAATGTCGGCAAGAAGGATGTCCGCCCGGGCCGCTGAGGATTCCCAGAAGTCATTGCCTCCAAAGGGATTCGTCCTTTTGTCATTGGCATAGACCTTCCCCTCATTCACGCAGGGGACTTCCGAGAAGACCGGATGACGGACGAGGAACTGCTCCAAAGACTCCACCCCGCTGACATTCAGCCAGAAATCCGCCGAAGATGCCAAAGTGAACGCCTCCTCAAGTCCGACAGGAACGGATGTTCCTTCAATACGGTCCTCCAGCACGTAACGCCCTCCTGCATCCCGGACCAGATTCGGCATATATCCTTTTGCGGATGGCAGGAACCAGGAATCCCCGTACGGGGAATTGAGCATCACCAAAGGCCTGTCGGAAGGCGCACAGGACATCCCGGCCAGCGACTTCACATCGTTGTACCTGTCAGCCACGGCACAGAAGGCCCTGAAGCCCTCCTCCCTGATTCCGAGGAGTTCGGCAAGGAGCACCACCCACTCGGTCCTCCCGAGGGGTGAGGTCTCAAGATACTCCCCTATATATATATAAGGTATGCCGAGGGCGGAAAGCCTGTTCTGGAGAGGGCTCTCCGAAGAAATCCCGTACAGCAGGACAATGTCAGGACGGGACGCCACGAGAGCCTCATAATCCGGGGAGGTGTCAGGTCCAATTTCCGCCACCGGATCAAGCACGGCACAGAACGCCTCAGAACAGGAGAACCTTTTCCCGGAGGCGGCCACAATCCTGTCCGTAGCCCCGAGCATATCCAACAGGGCGATGTGGGAGGTGGATGTCACTGCAATCCGCTCCGCCTTATCCCTTAACACACATCCCTGAAAGCCTTCAGGAGGCATCTCCCCGTTCCTCGACACAAAGAGTTCCAACGCAACGGAATCAGAATCCTGCCAGGGTGAGAACACCCTCACCACCCTGCTGCTGTCACCCCTGTTGCCCGCTATGTCGAATCCCCCTGCGTATGACGGCCTGTAGAAAACCGTGTCGCATCGGGCAGGTCCCGAAACGGCGCAGGAGCACCCTCCCAGAAGGGATGTGCACAGGAAGAGACCCAAGAGGATGCTCCAACAGCACAGGAGGACCCCATATTCCGCAACTTTTCTCACAGGAAGAGGGCTTTTACAGGATTGAGTCCTCTGGAATCGACCTTTGCGCGAAGTTCCCCGCTGCGGTCGAAGACATAGACATCACCGTCGGTCCTGTAGTCGGAGGAAGTCACAAAGACATTCCCTGTACGGACATCGGCGGAAATCTTGTAGGCATTCTCTATTTTCATCCCCCCGAACTCTCCTTTTGACGAGTTCAATGCCATATTGTGGGCATAGACCGTCCCCGGGAGAGGATTCCAGGATTCGTCATAACCTCCGCAGAGGACATAAAGGGTGTCACCCGCCCCCCGGGCGATCTCGCTCACTCCCGTGTATGAAGTGGAATGGACGCTGCCGTCGGAAAGATTGATCACCTCAAGTTTCGGGGCAATGTCATAATAGTTCCCCAGACTGCTGACATACAACAGATTGCCTGCGGAGTCAGCAACGACGGTCTGCGGATTGACATTCACGGTCAAGGTCGAGGTCTGAGTGAAGGAGGAGGCGTCCACAACGGAAAGAGTGTTGTTGTAGCCCGGGACATATCCGCCTGAATTGGCCACATAGAGCCTGTCTGAAGTATAGGCCACACCGACAGGATTCGGTCCGACCGCCGTAATCCTCACGGCATAATCCTCAGAAGGGTCAATCTCCCCGAGCCATCCCTCGTACAAAGTGACATAAACCTTGTCGGAAGAAGAGGCGAAATAGTTGGGCGACAGTTCATTGCCCTCGGAATCGTGCACCTTTATCTCCTTTTTCACCTTGAAGTCACGGTCACAGACAAAAATGACCTTCGAGCCCTGCACCGAGATGTAGATGTCATCCCCATAGACAAGCATATCCTGACCCAGATCCCCGAGCGGCTTATTGTTCGCGCTCTTGAACACATCAGTGAAATCTTGTGAGACAGCATCATACGCCATCACAGAGCCATTATTGTCCCCCCAGTTGCCGTTGTTCAGAATCACAAGTCCTGTCAAATCCGCAGCGGCGTCATATTCGACAGCAGCCTTCTCACATCCCACAAAAAGGAGCGAGACCAACAAGGGCAGAATGCCCCATATTCTTAAATTTTTCATATATAATAATTTATTTGAATGTGAATTTCATTTCAATGCGCCAGTTGCGTCCCGGCATCGGGTAATATCTCACAATTTCATAGTTTCTTCCTCCAAGATTCCTTGCCTGCGCGCTGACCCTCAAGCCGTAATGTCCCGAGCGGCCGAGGGAGAAATCCCTGAAAAGGGAAAGGCTGTGGTCGGCGTATGGCTCCAACCTGTTTTCGGGGATGTTCTGCGCCGCCGAATATCTTTCCCCGCAAGCCGACAGGATGTAGGAAAGGCTCACCCAAGGCGTGCAGACCGAAAGATTCGCGCTCCCTGAATTCAAAGGGGTGTATGGAATCTGGTGGGCGTAGTTCTTCGCCCCACTGTCGGTGACATCGACCGCATAGTTGAAGGAATATGAAGCGGTGCAGCGGACATCCATCCACGAGGCGGCGCGCACGGCAAGACGGGCTTCCAGATCCGCCCCTGCCATATTCACAAGCCCGACATTCCTCATCTTCCAGATGAACATCGTCGGAATCGCCACAATCTTGTCCCTTACCCTGTTGAAGAATCCGTCAAGGGAAATCCCCCAATCCCATCTGCCCACAGTCTTTCCCCAGAGAATCCCCAAATTCACCTGCAAAGCCTTCTCGGGAGAGAGATTCCTGTTGCCCACCCTCGCATAGTAAAGGTCATTGAAGGTCGGCATCCTGAACCCGTCCTTAACGGAAGCCCTCAGGCAAAGGTCCTCCCTGCGCGACAGCCTGCAGGACAGGCTCAGGGAAGGCGACAGGCGGTCCAACGGCGATGCGGCCTCACCTGTTCTGACAGTCTCCCTGACACAGGTCAGGACCGCCCCGGCATTCACAGTCAGCCTTTTGTGCGACCAGCAGGCATACAGAGAGGTCAAGGAGGAGAAACGCAACGGGAAAGGGCAATCCTCAAGGGTGGTGCTGAGGCTGTTCACAAAGAAGTCCTCCCCCGCGCTGACCGAGAAGCCCTTGAGCGGTCCGAACATCACAAGTACGGATGCCGTCCCCTCGTTCTGCAGGTATTCATCCTCCCGTGGCTCCGTCCAGACAGGGTCAGAATCGACATATCTGTCAAATGACCTTGTCCATCCAGCCGAAACGCGCACCTTCCACAATGCCGAAGCCTCCCAGTTCCATAGTGCGGATGTGACCAGATTCCTGTCCCACAGCCGTTCCTGAGGATTGTCGGTATAATAGACAACAGACCCGGGCAGTCCCCTGCACGACCCGTTGAAAAGGGCCTTGACCGAGACTCTCCCCGATTTTCCCATATCTCCCGAAACGCCGATTTCCGTCCTGACGGACGACACATCGGAACATTCGCGAGTCTTTTCGACTACAAGTCCTTCATTTTTTACGGTATATGGATAATTGCCTTTGGAATATATGTAATCCGCCGAAGCCGACAGAGCCCATCCCGAAGCGAGACGGTGACGGTACATAATATATGGAGAATATGTCCCGAATGACCCGACACCCATTCTCACGACAGCCTGCACGGGGGAAGTCCCGAAATGCGCGGGGGCAGTCTCAATGACAAGGGAGCCTGCACAGAGATGCTGCCTCGGGGTAAGGAATATGTCGGATGTGCCTCCGAAAGAGACCTTTACAGAACTCACATTGTCGAGGTTGAACCGTCCGATGTCGGCAGAGCCGTTCATTGCATCGGAAATGACAGCACCGTCGTAAACCACTACGGTATGCTGCGAGCCGAGATTGCGGACAGAGACGGTCTTGAGCCCCCCTATCCCGCCGTAATCCTTGACGCTGACCCCGGAGAACATCTTCAGGGCCTCATCCAGGGATGCCGCACCGCTGCGGGATATGCCCTCCGCCGTCATAACACGGAGCGGGGCGGGAGTGTCCCGAAAGGCATCCTTGTCGGCGGCGACAACAGCCACGCTCAATGTGTCATCGGAGGCACATTGGGGCACTCGAATCCAAGTCTGCCCGGCAAAAAGCAGGGCTGATGCCGTCAGTACAACTGATAAAAACATAATGCCGCGTCTCAAAAGTCTCCTGGCCCCGGGAGACATTGATAAGACTTGATCAGGCAGGTCTTCTGGCTTGTCCCGCCACGCGCCTTCCCATCCTTTCGGACAGTGGCTCAGAGACGCGGCATTTCCGCATTGAAGCGGACAGGACTCACAGCTGCGGGCACAGTTCAGGATTTTCACCTGATTCCCTTTTCATCCCGCACGGCAGGAAGCCGCACGGTTCACCATAATCCGCAGCAAAGATAGGAAAATATTCCGAAAAACGGCGATGCAGAGAAATCTGCACCGCCGTTAACTTAAGATTGAGGATGGACTACATCATCCCGCCCATTCCGCCTGCGGGTGCTGCCGCAACCGGCTCCTTCTCAGGGATGTCGGCGATTGCACACTCGGTGGTGAGGAACATTCCTGCCACAGAAGCGGCGTTCTCAAGAGCCACACGGGAAACCTTGGTAGGGTCGATGACACCTGCCTCGAACATATTCACATATTCGTCGGTGCGGGCATTGTAGCCGAAGTCGCCCTTGCCTTCGCGGATCTTGTTGACGATGACGCTGCCTTCCACACCTGCGTTCTCGGCAATCTGGCGGAGAGGCTCCTCGATGGCGCGTGCCACGATGGCTATACCTGTCGCCTCGTCCTCATTGTCAGCCTTCAGGCCTTTGATGGCATCTGCGGCACGGATGTATGCCACTCCGCCGCCCGGCACAATCCCTTCCTCGACAGCGGCACGGGTCGCGCTCAAAGCATCCTCCACCCTGTCCTTCTTCTCTTTCATCTCGACCTCGGTAGCCGCGCCCACATAGAGGACTGCCACACCGCCTGCAAGTTTGCCAAGACGCTCCTGGAGTTTCTCCCTGTCATAGTCTGAAGTGGTGGTCTCAATCTGCTTGCGTATGAGGTCCGCCCTCTCGGCGATGGCATCCTTGTCGCCCGCGCCGTTCACGATTGTGGTGTTCTCCTTGGTGATGACAACCTTCTCTGCCTTTCCGAGCATATCCGGAGTGGTGTTCTCAAGAGTGAATCCCCTTTCCTCGGAAACGACCACAGCACCTGTCAAAGTGGCAATGTCCTGAAGCATTTCCTTGCGGCGGTCCCCAAAGCCCGGAGCCTTCACTGCGGCAATCTTCAGAGTTCCACGGAGTTTGTTGACAACGAGGGTGGTGAGTGCCTCTCCGTCAACATCCTCGGCAATAATCAGAAGTGACTTGCCTTCGCGTGCGACAGGCTCAAGAACAGGAAGGAGATCCTTCATAGTGGAAATCTTCTTGTCAGTTATGAGAATCAGAGGTGCATCAAGCACGGACTCCATCTTGTCTCCGTTCGTCATAAAATAAGGAGAGATGTAACCCCTGTCAAACTGCATACCCTCAACGACTTTCACCTCAGTCTCGGTGCCTTTGGCCTCCTCTACGGTGATTACGCCGTCCTTCTTCACCTTTGACATTGCGTCAGCGATGAGTTTTCCGATGTAATTGTCATTGTTGGCGGAAATGGTGCCGACCTGCTCAATCTTGGCATAGTCCTCACCGACCACCTGGCTCTGCGCCTTCAGACTCTCGACGACAGCGGCAACAGCCTTGTCGATACCCCTTTTCAAATCCATAGGATTCGCGCCTGCGGTCACATTCTTCAGGCCCACATTGATGATTGCCTGTGCGAGGACCGTTGCGGTGGTCGTACCGTCACCTGCCTGCTCATTGGTCTTGGAGGCGACCTCCTTGACCATCTGCGCGCCCATATTGGCAAACCTGTCCTCAAGTTCAACCTCCTTTGCGACAGTCACGCCGTCCTTTGTCACCTGAGGTGCTCCGAACTTTTTGTCTATCACAACATTGCGTCCTTTAGGACCGAGGGTCACCTTCACTGCGTCAGCAAGTGCGTCAGCACCTTCCTTCATTTTGGTGCGTGCCTCGACATTGAATTTTATATCTTTTGCCATATCTTTTTCTCCTATATTATATATATCATATTCCCTTATTCAAACTTACGCGCCTGCGTCATTAAAGGACCGCGAGGACATCGGACTGCTTCATAATGAGGTAGTTCTTACCGTCAACGGTGATTTCAGTCCCGGCATATTTACCATAAAGGACAACATCGCCCACCTTCAATTCCATAGGCTCGTCCTTCTTGCCCGCGCCTACCGCGAGAATTGTTCCCTGCTGTGGTTTTTCTTTTGCGGTGTCAGGGATATAAAGTCCTGCCGCAGTCTTGGTCTCGGCCTCCTTAGGCTCGACCAGCACTCTGTCTGACAATGGTCTGATCATAATTATTTGATTTTAATGTTTTATAAGTCTCATTTGTCGCCGGCTTCCTCAGGAAGCATCCTGACGGCGCGCAGAAAAGGGCAAAATAAATGCCAGCCCTTTCGGACTGACATTTTGTCACACAATCCCGCAAGATGCGTTCTTGAGGCTCATCTACTTCACGGAGAACCTGTAAATGCAGACCTGGGTGTACATCTCGCCCGGGTCAACCCTTGTTGAAGGGAACTCCGGATGATGCGGAGAATCAGGGAATTTCTGCGTTTCAAGGGCAAGGGACTCCCTGTAACGGAGAGGTCTGCCATATTTTCCTGTCGATTTGCCGTCGAAGAAGTTTCCGCTGTAGAACTGCAGGCCCGGCTGGTCTGTCAGGACTTCAAGGAAACGACCTGTGGACGGCTCATATACCGTAGCCGCCGACTCAATCCCTGAAACGGTCTTTCTGTCAAGCACCCAGTTGTGGTCATATCCGCCTCCGTTTGCAAGTTGCGCGTTTTCCTCATTGATGCGCTCGCCGATCGTGTGCGGCTCCCTGAAATCGAAAGGAGTGCCTGTCACATCGGCATAACCTCCGACAGGAATCAGGTACTCGTCAACAGGGGTGGTCCTGCTGGCATTGATTGTCATAACATTGTCAAGAATGGTCCCATTGCCCTCACCCTTGAGGTTGAAGAACGGATGGTGGGAGAGATTGACGTATGTCGGAGCGTCAGTCGCCGCCCTGTAGGTCACGACAAATTCATTGTCGGCAGTAAGTTCATATTTCATTGCAATGACTATGTTGCCCGGATATCCGTCCTGTCCGTCAGGATGGACATAACGCAGGAAGACGGATGTGGAGTCAGCTGCAATCACATCCCAGACAACCATATCAAGCCCTTTCAGACCGCCGTGGAGAGTCTGGCCGTTGTTGTTCTTGGGGAGTTCATATTTCTTGCCGTCGATTTCGATTTCCCCTCCCGCTATACGGTTAGCATAAGGTCCGACACACGCACCGAGGAAACGCTCGCCGGTATTGTTCAAATATTTGTCGATGTTGTCATAGCCGAGGACGACATCAGCCATCCTTCCCTTTCTGTCCGGGGTCCAGAGGGTAACGACACGCGCGCCGAAATTGGTCACCTGCATAGTCAGGTCTCCGTTGGTGAGTGTGTAAAGACCTACCGGCTTCCCGTCAACCTCGGTTGCAAAATTCTCCTCGGGAAGGAGCTGGACACCTTTGTTACCCGAACAGGATGCCAGACAGGCGGCAACAGCCAAAAGTGCAAAATAAAATTTCTTCATATCTGATAATGTTTGATGTCAAGGTGAGGGCCGCATTTTCAATGCAGCCCCAAAATTAGCAAATATTTTGTGAATAAATAATATCTCCGCGATTCATATCCCGCAAGAATGTTTCCGCCTGCGGATTCTGACTGTCACGAAAAAGGGGACGGTTCCTTCCGGAACCATCCCCTCGGATGAACATTTATGTCCTCTAATCTGACGCGGCACAGGATAATCCGTTACCGCGTTTTCGTAAAGGAATCAACAGGATTCTACCACCAGCCCTGCTGATCAAGATATTCGTTGAATTCGACCATATCATCTGACCAGCCGGTGTTCTTCATACCGCTGAAATGATATTCAGTGACCGTACCAGAAGGATCTGTGCGTTTATAGTCGAACTCGATGGCATCTGCCTTGTAGCCTGTCGCAGTGTCAACCCCGTCCTTGGTCACCTTGCCGTTGGACACGGTTACCTTGTAGCCTGAGACAGGACTTATCCCGGCTGTGCCATAAGTGTAATAACTTTGTTCAAGATAGATGTTGTAACAAGTCCTCGGCTGCTCAGCCTCGGCTTCAGAAGCATTGAATGTAAGGGAGTTCCCGTCACATTCAGTCTTGAATCTGAGGGCATCGAGATAATACCAGCGTCCATAAACAGGATCACAGTCTGTCACCGTCATCCAGAACTTGTCGGCATCGTTGAAAGTTGTGTTCGTTATTTCGATGACATACAGTCCGGCAGGGTTATCCAGATCAGACTTGTCATACGCGAAGCACACCCATCTCCCGTCAAAATCCGAGACGGCAGTCATATCCGGGTCCTTCACCTTGTAAGTCTCGCAAGAGACGAGACTGAGGATGCCCGCAACACAAATCAGTAATTTTACTATATTCTTCATTTCTTTATCCGTTTAGCGTTAGACTATTTGTGCCACCACATCTTCGCAGTCAGTTCTTCCACTTCAGGAGCATTCTCATTGTAGAGTTGGGAGCCCTCCGGGAAGTAGAACCTTACAGCTCTTGAGTCAAGGGATCCTGAGAAGTCTGTGATGGTACTTGCAGAAGGGTAGCCTGTCCTGTTCCTGTCGAACCAAGATTCTATAGGCATACAGCGCACATTGGAGGCCCATTTATGGTTGATGATCTGCTCGACCATAGCTTCGGAAGTACCTGCACTGAAAGCGTAGTCACCGGCAAGGAAGGCATCAGCCCCGCTGCAGCCCCATCTTTCAAAAGATGCGCTTATGGCGTTCTCGTAATTCTCTTTTGCCTTTGCAGAGTTGTTGAGACGGGCGTATGCCTCGGCCTTAAGGAAATATACCTCTTCCACTGTGGAGAAGCATACAGGATCCGTGGCATCCAACTTAAGCTTGTTGCAGACGGCAGGATCTCCGGTTTGTCCGTAAATGGAACCTGCGGCACCACCCTCATAATAATTCTCCAGACGAGGATCGGATGAAGAAAGCACATTGAGGATGTCGGAGCAGCAAAGGATGTTGTTCGTCGTGTTCAACTGCCTGCGGTCGCTCTCGTAAAGAGGGTTGGACTTGTTCGTGGCATCCAGAAAATGGTCGAACTTGGCATCCGACGCAAGAAAGTCATCCTCTGCGAGAAGAGCCTCGATTTTGCTCTTGTTCTTGGAAAAATCCCTCATCAGCAACTTCAGGTAAAGAGTGTTGGCAAATTGGAACCAACCTTCTGTGTCGCCGGCAAAAATCATATCAGAACCGGTTGAAGGATTTGCGGCTTCATCCGTTTCAGCCAAATCAGGGTCCATATTCCTTATTTCATCAAGAATGCCAAGGAGGATTTCCTGCATTTCCTCACCGGTCTCGAAATGAGGGGAGGCGAAGAACTCGTCGCTGAGAGGCCCTTCCTTGTAAGCGACCTTGTCATAAAGGCTTGTGAGAAGATAAAGGTTATATGCAAGCAGGGTCTTTGCCTCAAGGGCATAGTTTGACTTGCCCTCGACTCCATCTGTTTCGTCCAGAATCGTCTTCAGGGCCGGAAGGATGCGGCTATACTCGTAACTCCAAGGATGACTGAAATATGACGAAGAAAAAGTCAGGTCATAGTTCATCACTGTCAGATATTGGTTGCTCGTCTTGTTCTGTACAACATACTGTGACCAGAAATGCCCGATAAGCGCCAACTCATATCCTACCTTGTCCGCAGTCTGCAACTGAGCTGAAGGCATCAGAAGCGCAGCATCGGCTTCACTGACATAGTTCGGGTTGGTATTGATGTCGAGCCATTCCCGACATCCCGTCAGTCCCAGAACCGCAGCCAGCAGAAATATTGATATATATTTTTTCATACTTTCAAATTTTTAAGAAATGTTAGAAGACAATCTTTATGCTGCCTCCGAATGTTCTTGTTGAAGGAGCCGCGTAGTATTCTCCGAACTGTGAGTCAAGGTCGCTACCGTAGTTCGTGGTGTCAGGGTCAATAATACCCTGGTTAGGAGTCCACATAAGAAGGTTGCGTCCGAAGAGGGAGAGATCAATGCCGGTCAGCCAGCTGACGGAAGAGAACCACTTGCGTGGCAGCTTGTAGGTAAGGTTCAACTCACGGAGTTTCACATAAGTCTTGTCGATGAGATCTGCCTTGTACATCTCGGAATTGAAGTTTGAATAATAATATCCATACAGAGGATAAAATCCGTCAACTGGGATGTTGTTCTCGTGATATTGTCCGTCAGACCCTTTGTAAACCGCATTCGGATAGACAAATGTGTCACGCATATTGTACATTGTCTGCTCCGCGTTTCCGTTGAAATAGGTTATGCTCTGTGTGGCGGAGTACATCAGGCCCCCGTGCCTCCAGTCCAAAGATGCGCTCAAGGAGAGGTCTTTCCAGCGGATGGTCGTGTTGAAGCCCATAGTGAATTCCGGGTCTGCATATCCGAGGACCTCCTGCTCCGTTGATGACATCGTCGGCAGACCTGTTGTCCTGTTCACGATCTTCATCCCGTAATAAGGGCTGTCCTCGTCCTGTACTGTCTCGTTCTTGTAGTAAGTCCAGGTGCCGAGAGGTTCCCCGACAATGGCCTTCAACTGGGCTCCTGCCGAGAGACCGTAGATTGTGGTCTCCTGCACATCGTCCCAAAGTTCAAGGACTTTGTTGTTGTTCTTTGTGAATGTGTAGCCGATGCTCCATTCCCAATCCTTGGTCCTGACCGGAACTGCTCCGACTGAAAGTTCGTAACCGAGATTCTGGATTTTTCCGACATTGCGCACATTGGAAAGGTAGCCCGATTCCGGAGCAAGACTTGCCGACATAATCTGGTTAGTGGTAATCTTGTCATAGAATGCGAAGTCGAAATTGAGCCTGTTGTTGAACATCCTGAGGTCGATACCGAACTCACCCTCGGAAGAGATCTCCGGTTTGAGGTCGGTGGCAGGCATCCTCGTTGAGCGTACCAGACCTGAATATCCGTCAAGAGGGAAGGTGAGGTCACCGAATCCTCCTGAAGCGGAGGCAAGAGTATAGTAACTTGAAGTCAGGTAAGATGAAGCATCGTTACCAGTCTGTCCGTATCCACCACGTATCTTCAAGAAACTCAATACATTGCCCTTGATTGAAGGAAAGAGTTCAGTCAGAATGACAGATGCATTGGCTCCCCAATAGAAGAAGTCGTTGTTGTTGATAGGAAGGGTGGAAGACCAGTCGTTGCGGGCGGAAAGAGTGATGTAGATTGCATCCTTCCATCCGAAGTCGGCCTGACCGTAAACTCCTATCAGACGCCTTTTTGCTGAGTATGAAGAAGCTGTCGGGGTCATTCCGCTCGTGTTGCTGAAACTCGGCCATTCGCCCACTGCAAGCCCTGTAAGGTAACCGTCGGTGTAGGAACTTCCCCTCTGGTTGAGGTTCCATCCGACAACCGCGTTGATTGTCCAGTCCTCCTTTATCCTGTAGTCGGCGTTCAAAAGGACATTTGCATCAATCTGGCTTGATTTGTAGGAATACTCCTCATAATATCCCTGTTCCTTTGAGGCTCCGTTGTCATCAAGGAATGAGCCCGGATCCGGAGACCAGATGTCATTGTATGTCTTCTGGAGAGAATTGGAGAAATCCGCTCCGAGGCGGCCTATCGCCTTGAGTCCTTTGACAAGCTGCACACCGACCTCAATGTTTCCATATACACGGTCCTGGGCGTATGTGGAGTAGTTGTGGTCAAGAATCCACCAAGGGTTCTGGGCGTATGGGGTGTAGAAGTTGTTGGAGTTGTTGTAGACACTGTTGTAATCCTTCAAGTCGGCATAGTCAATATCCACAGGATACTGAAGAATGTCCTGGTAAATGGTCGAGCCTGAACCGCCCTGTCCGCTCATCGCGTTCCTGATGTCTTTGCGGACATAGTTGATTCCATAATTGAGCCAGGCTCTTCCTTCCTTGATTTTAGTGTTTCCCCTTACAGAGAAGGTGTTGCGCTTGTAGTAGTCATTGTTGCCCGGGAGAATGCCGTTTGAATAGACATTACCGTATGACACGGCAAAACCTGTGCTCTGGGACCCGCCTTTCACCGTGATTGTGTTGCTGGTCTCAAAACCATTGTCATAGAAGTTCTTGAGGGAATTCGGCACATAACTGAACGGCTTGTATGACATATCAGCGCCGTTGTACCAGGTCGCTCCCGGACGCCAGTAGTGCTCACGGCCGTCAAGGATGTTTCCCCAGGAGCCGTTCTCAGTTGAGGACCAGTTCTCGAAAGGCGTGCCTTCCTCACTGTAGAACCAGCCCTGTCCGAAACGGTTCTGAAGCTGAGGGATACGGAGCACGCTGCTTCCTGTGAACGATCCGTCGTATGTCACGGTTATGTCTTCGTTCTGCACACCCTTCTTGGTGGTGATGATGATGGCTCCGTTACCTGCACGCGAGCCGTACAATGCCGTCGCGGACGCTCCCTTCAGGACTGTGATTGATTCAATGTCCTCAGGATTGAGGTCTGCGGCAGTATTACCGAAGTCAATGGCGTTGTTCAGATCCTGAACACCCATCGTGGCGTTCGAAACAGGCACACCATCTATTATATATAGAGGGGAGTTGCTGCCATACATTGAGGAATAACCTCTGACGATGACCTTCTGGGATGTACCAGTACCTCCCGCTGAGGAAATCTGGACACCTGCGACCTTGCCTGCAAGTCCTGACAGCGGGTCAACAGCGTGACCTTTGGAAATCTCCTCGGAATTGACAGTTGTTGAAGCATAACCGAGAGCCTTCTCCGAACGGGTGAGACCTGTTGCGGTAATGACCGCCTGGCTCAAGCCGATGGCATCATCGGTCATTGTCACATCAATGACTGTCCTGCCGAGAATTGGGACGGTCTGCGTCTGCATACCGATGCAGGAGTAAACAAGAGCCGTCTCTCCGCTGCGGACATGCAAGGAATAGCGTCCGTCCGATGCGGTGACTGTACCGATACTGGTCCCCTCTATGACAACTGCAACCCCAGGCAGAGGAGAGCCGTCAGAATCAGAGACTGTACCGGAGATTTTCACAGTCTGGGCTGACATCAAAGCCGCCCAGAGGACTGCGATGAAAAACAGTACAACTTTTTTCATAAGCAATCAATTTAGTTTAACATAAATATTGAATTGAAATAATTTCTTTTTTTCCGACACCGTTAAACGGGCGTTTTACGATGCCCTCTCATTTATTTTAAATTTTTCGCCTATGGTTTACGCTTACATCAGGGTAAGTACAGAAATGCAGACTTACGCCAATCAGGAATTTGAGATCATCAACTACTGCAATTCACACAAAATCAAAATTGACAAATGGTATAGTGAATCCGTTTCAGGAACGATTCCTGTCGATAAAAGGCTTCTGGGCAAAGTCATCAGGAAAATGAACAGGGGAGATCTCCTCATCTGTACGGAAATTTCACGCTTAGGGAGAAATATGCTGATGATAATGTCCATTCTGAACTTGTGCGCCGGGAACGGCATAAGGATTCAGACTATTAAGGACAATTTCATCCTATCCGACAACATTAACTCCAAAATCATCGCATTCGCTTTTGCCCTTGCAGCAGAGATAGAGAGGAACTTAATATCTCAAAGGACACGTGAAGCGTTGGCCGTCAAGAAATTAGAAGGGACGAAACTGGGACGGCCGGTCGGAAGTTCGAAAAAAAAGAAACTTTTCCTGGAATCTTCAGAACAAATCGGAAAAATGTTGGAAAAAGGGATTCCGATGAAAACGGTCGCTAAAAAATACGGCCTTCACTGCAATACTTTAAGGAGATATTTGAGGAGTGAGAACTTATTGCAGAACAATGAAATCACGAATTTGTAAAATTTTTATTTCCTTAAAAATATAAATTATTTTCTTAAATGAGGTTATAATTTATAATTAAAATATTGAGTTTTTCCGGGTATTTCTTACCGATTTCCCCAAAAACCTTAAATATATGCAACAGGTGGCACATATAACAAAATTTTGAATTAAAAAAATATGTTATACCTTTGCCATTTCAAGGTACCGTAAAACGCCCGTTAAAAAGTGAATGGTTTTAGGCTATAGTAACGGATTGATATATATAAGTGTTTTAGGGTATAAAAGTAGGGATTTGAAACTATTCAATATTTATGTTAAACTAATTTTTATTGCTTATGAAAAAAATCAGACTTTTTTTCACGGCTTTGATGCTTCTGGCGGCAGGCTCTGCCTTTGCCCAGAACATCACGGTGAGCGGAAATGTGACTGATTCCTCCACGGGGGAGGCAGTGCCTTTCGCCTCTGTGCACCTCAAGGGCACAATGACCGGAGTGAGCACCGACGCAAGCGGTAACTACTCCATCACCGTTCCTGCAGGAGACGGCACACTTGTGTTCTCTTCTATCGGCTACAGGACTTCCGAGCAACAGATTGCAGGAAGGGGCGTGGTTGACGCAAGGCTTGAGCCGGACACACAGTATCTGGACGAGGTCGTCGTGACGGCTGTAGGAATCCAGCGTTCCGAGAGGTCACTCGGCTATTCAGTGACAAAGGTAAGTTCGGATGAGACCGTGCAGAGAGCGGAGCCGGATATCCTCAGGGCTTTGGACGGAAAGGTTGCCGGCGTACAGGTGGCAGCACCTTCAGGAGATGCCGGCGGTGCCACAAGGATCACCATCCGAGGCAACTCCTCATTCCTCGGCAACAACCAGCCTCTCTATGTGGTTGACGGAGTTCCTTACAGTAACGACGGAACTTCCTCAAGCGGACGAGGAGACGGAGCTCCGGGAGCATACGGCTCAGGTATCTCAACCCTCGACCCTAACGACATCGAGTCAATGAGCGTGCTCAAGGGTGCCGCTGCAGCCGTTCTTTACGGCTCACGTGCCGCCAACGGTGTCATCCTCGTGACCACCAAGTCAGGCTCAAAGAATGCCGGAGGAAAGAAAGACTTCGAGATTACTTTCAATGGCTCATATTCCATTGAGACAATTGCATCCCTCCCGGTTTACCAGAACACCTACGGCCAGGGAGCGAACTTCCAGTTCCAGGGTGCCAACGGCTCCTGGGGACCTGCATTCACCGAAGGTGCCACAATGGATATGTATGCGGCTGTCGCTGCAGAATATCCTGACCTCGCGCTTCAGTTGTACCCTGACCTCGGCGGAAAGATTCCTTACAAGGCTTACGAGAACAACGTGAAGGACCTCTTCAAGACAGGAGGAATCTGGGATGTCTCCCTCAATGTGAGGAACACCGGCGAAAGGGGCTTCTTCAATGTCACAGGATCATATCTGTCCCAGGACAGTTATATCCCAGGATCACAGTTCGACAGATATTCATTCAGCGTCGGAGGAGCCTACACCCTCAAGAACGGTGTACGTTTCGGCGGAAACATCTCATTCTCCTACACTGACCAGAGAAGCCCTCTGTACGGTTACAACCAGTCTTCTTCATCCGACGGAGGTATGTCCTCACTCGCAAGGGCATTCATTATGCCGAGAAGCTGGGACATCCAGAACTTCCCTTACCAGAAACAGGACGGAAGCAACCTCCTCTTCCAACTCTCCAGCCAGGCGAACAACCCTTACTGGGCTTGGGAGAACGACAAGGTGAACACCAACCAGAAGAGGACCGTAGCCAACTTCAACATCGGCTACAACTTCACCAAATGGCTCGCCATCGACTACACCCTCGGTTACAACGGATACGACCAGGACAGGAAGACTGTTGTGAACCTCGGATCAAGGGGATACGCAGGAAAGGGCTACATCGGCAGGAGCATCTTCTATGACAAGCAACTGGAATCAACCCTCCTCCTCTCAGGAGAGCACAGGTTCGGAGGTTTCGGACTGAAGGTCACCCTCGGACACAACTACAATATGAGAATAGCGGAAAGTTTCGCTTCTTCAGGACAGGAGATCATCAATCCGGGAATCTTCGCAATCAACAACACGAAATCCCAGACTTCCGCCGAGGATTACTCACAGCAGCGCAAATGGGGTCTGTTCGCCGACATCGTCCTCGACTGGAAAGAGTGGCTGTTCCTCAACCTCTCCGCAAGGAATGACGTGTCGTCAACCCTCCCTGTGAAGAACAGGAGTTTCTTCTACCCTGCAGTCTCCGCTTCATTCGTGTTCAGCGAAGCATTCAACATCAAGGGTGACGCCTTCACCTTCGGAAAGATCAGGGCAAGTTGGGCAAAGGTCGGAAACGATGCTTCACCATACTATGTGAACGGCACATACGTCACCGGCAGTCCTTATATGGGACAGGGACTTATGGAACTTCCTACGGTTTCCTACGACCCTAACCTCAAGCCTGAGTTCACAAGCGAGTTCGAGGTGGGAGCGGAACTGAAATTCCTCAATGGAAGGATCGGCTTTGACGGAACTTACTACAACAGGGTTTCAGACAACCAGATCGGAGCGAAGACTTCCGCGCCTTCAACAGGCTACAGCAGTTATGTGACGAACTTCGGATCAATCAGGAACGCCGGATGGGAGACAGGTCTCGACCTCTACCCTGTGATGGGCAAGAACTTCACCTGGAGCATCTACACCACTTTCACAAAGAACAAATCCAAAGTTCTCTCCCTTGCCGATGGAGTTGAAAAGCTCTACATCGGAGGAGACTTCTCCAACCCAAGGCCTGTGCTCATCGTGGGACAGCCTTACGGAGTGCTTGAAGGAGAGAAACTCGCGAGGGACGAGGAAGGCAATCCGCTTGTTGACCCGTCAACCGGTATGTACATCAACGACACCGAGACAGGCATCATCGGCGACCCTAACCCTAAGTACAAACTCGCGATGACCCACACCTTCTCATTCTACGGGTTCACAATCAGCGCGATGCTTGACTACCAGCACGGAGGATGCGTTTACAGTTCATACCTGACCGACCTGCTCGGACGTGGTGTGACCAAGGACACCGAAGACCGTCTCGGCTCAAGAATCCTTCCAGGTGTCTATGGAGACGCGAACACCCTTCAGCCTATCCTTGACGCTGATGGAAACAAGATCAGGAACACCACTGCAATCTCCGAGGCTGACCTGTGGTTCTCCGACGGTACCTACTCAACATTCGCAATCAACTCCTGCGACGAGGTGGCCGTCTATGACGCATCCGTGCTCCGCCTCAGGGAAGTCGTCCTGTCCTACAAATTCCCTTCAAAATGGATGAGGAAAATCAAACTTGCAGGTGCAGAAATCTCAATCGTGGGAAGGAACCTGTGGTATTGGGCGCCTAATGTTCCGAAATATTCGAACTACGACCCGACCGTCAACTCTTACGGTGAGACAAATGTCCAGGGTATCGACTACACTTCCGCTCCTTCGACCAGAAGATTCGCGTTCAACTTGAAACTCACATTCTAAAAGGACATCGAAGTATGAAAAAGAAAATATTATATATGATTGCTGCAGTGCTGCTTGTGCCTACTTTCGGGAGTTGCAGCCTGAACATCAATAACGACCCATACGCGGTCACCACGCTTGACCTGTCCCAACTCCTCAGTGCTGCGGAGTATGAAGTGGGTGCCACTTTCTCGGCAGGCTACTACCTGAACTCCAATTTCTCTTCCTACACGCACCACACCTGCAGCAGGGAGATTGACAACTACTCGCTTGTCTCAAACTATGCCACCCTCAACAACACTTGGGGCCAGGCATACCGCTATTCCATCAAGAACTGCGATGAACTCATCACAATCGGTGACGCAAACGGTGATGCCATATTGGCAGGTATAGCCCGTGTCCTCAGGACTTATGTATATTTGGCAATGACCGACCTCTGGGGAGATGTTCCTTACAGCGAGGCCAATGTCGTCGGCATCGAGACCCCTAAGGCAGATCCGAGCGAGGCCATCTATAACGACCTCCTCCAGAGCCTCAACAAGGCGATTGCGGATTTCCAGAATGATGAGGCAGCAAACCCGAACAGACCGGGCAGCAATGACCTTTTCTACAATGGCGATGCGGAAAAATGGCTGAAGGCCGCCAACACTATGAAACTCAAACTGCTGGTTCAGTCCAGGCTCGCACAGGACAAAGTGACGGGATGGAAATCCGAACTTACCTCCCTGCTTGCCGAGGGCAACTTCCTCGGTGATGACGAAGACCTTGAATTCCCTCACACGGACACAAAGGCACCTCTGGACGAGCGTAACGCAGCGTTCACCGAAGAGTACGAAGGCGGTCAGAAGTCAGTCTGGATCAGCCCTTGGCTTTACGAGGTGATGAACGGAAAGACCTACAACTTCAAGAACAATCCGTTCCGTGGGATTACAGACCCGAGGACCAACTACTATTATTACAACCAGAGCACGGCCAGCCAGTCTGCGACCAACAATACCGACTACCGTGACGGAGCATTCATCTCCATTATGTTCGGCAGCAACTCCGGTTACACTTCCGGAACACAGGAGAACGTGATGACAACCCTCGGAATCTATCCTTGCGGAGGAAAGTTCGATGACGGAAACGGCGGTAAGATTTCCGCATCCTCAGGAAACGGAATCGCACCTGACAAGATGCTTCAGGCATATTCAGTTCCGTTTATGAAAGCCGAGCTTGTGCTTGCAGGAGAGACTTCAGGCAATGTTGCCGCACTGCTCAAAGAAGGAATCCTCGCCTCAATCCACCACGTCAACAAGGTCGCTACCGGGTCAAATTCAGCAGTGCCTACCATCTCAACCACGGCAGCGGAAGAGTTCGCGGACAGAGTGGTGGACAAATATACGGCAGCCACGGACGATGCCAAGAGGATGGAAATTGTCATGACCCAGAAATGGGTGGCAAACTTCTACAATCCTGTCGAGGCCTACAACGACATCAGGCGTACCGGCTATCCTGTCCTTTTCAAGGGTGACGAGAACAATATGGCCTGGACTCCATACGCCCAGACAATCGAAGCGACGGAGGCACTCACCTCATTCAATCTTGTGAAGATACTGGACTATCCGAGGGTAATGTGGTATCCAAACGGAGAGGTCACTGTCAACCCGAACATCACAAACAACGGCAGGGTAGTCAGCGAGAAAACAGTATTCTGGGATGTGAAATAAACTCAAAACATTGGAAATATGAAAAATTACAGAATATTAGCAGCAATCCTCGTTCTTGCAGCCCTCACAGGCTGCGACAAGCAGAAACTGCCATACGACCTCGACGGGGTCGAAAAGGGAGTTGTGATAAACATACACAAGCCTGAAGGTGCCGGAGCGGCAATGTCCACCGACAAAAGCGATGTGTTCAGCATCATCCTCGACATCCCTGAGCAGCAGGGGGACTGGTCTATGCTCAAGGAGGCATATCTCACCGCAGTCTATACCCACAACGGGGAAAAGACATCCGCAGCGGTCACCGACGGATTCAAGGAATTCCCTTGCACCCTCCAGGTGAGCCTCAGCGATGTCTGCACCAAACTCGGTGTCAGCACCCTTTCAGTCGGCGACAGGATTGAGTTCACCCCGAGTTATGTGCTGAACAGCGGCACAGAGGTGAAGGGATGGACTTCCCTCGGAGGATTCAACAACACCGCTTTCACAGGCTGGAAGATGGCTGACGGCTCGTCTTTCTCCTACAGGATTTCCTACACGGCATTCGCTCCGTTTATTAAGGAACACTATATCGGTACGGGTACACTCAATGACGGGTATGACACTCCTGTCACCATTACCGAAATCAGCGAACTTCCTGATGCGGAATGGATTCCTGCCGGTGTGCCTGCCGACAAACTCGTGGGACTCAAATTGGAAGGAGACATCTGGTTCGGTGGAGATGTGATCAAGATGTGGATAAACACCTTGGATTTCACCCTTATTATTCCTGATCAGGTGATTGCTCCAAACTGGACATATCCTTATGCCTCTCTCGGGACATACGACGGAAAGATTGCCTATTGTGAAGGAGAGATTGACACCCTCAACGAGACCATCAATTTCTATCTTTACTCACTCTGGGGACCATATACTCTTGGAGATGGCGACCTTATCATTTACGACATAAAATAGTCAGTCGGACATTACTTTACAAGAAGTCCTGCAAAATCCGCATTTGCAGGACTTCTTCTTTTTCAACTTCAACACTTCAGGACGGGCGGCGGGCTACCTCTCGTCAGGAGCGTATTTGAACGGGTCGAGAGGGGATTCGTACTCGAAATAATCCTCAGGCCTGAAGAAGCGGGAGAGTTCGAGGGCGGCGTTCTCCGGAGAGTCCGAAGTGTGGACGACATTCTCCTGCGCGCTTACCGAATAGTCCCCGCGGATTGTTCCCGGAACGGCCTTGCTGGCCTTTGTCGCACCCGCCATCGAGCGGACAACCTGAACGGCATCATAGCCTTCCCAGCAGCAAAGCAGGACGGGAGCAGCCTTCATACTGTCCCTGAGCCACGGATAGAACGGCTTGTCAAGAAGATGGGCATAATGGACCGCAAGGATCTCATCATCCAGGCGCGCCATTTTCATTGCCACCAACTTGAGTCCCCTTTTCTCAAATCTGGTGATGATTTCACCGGCAATTCCCCTCTGGAGAGCACCGGGTTTGATGATTACAAATGTCCTTTCCATAAAAATCCAGAATTCCTGTTTAGTTTTAGTGTTTGTGTTTCAAGCCCTTAACAAGGCGGCTGCTTCAAAGGTACAAATTATTTCCATTCAGAGCGCAGATATGGGTATTTTCTGATTTTTTTGCTACCTTTGCCGCGCCCTGACGGGAGTCATACTCTATCCGACTGGAGTCATAACACTTATCAATATATATGAAAGTAGGTTTAATAATGGGCTCTGCCAGCGACCTCGAAGTGATGTCCGCTGCGATGGAGACACTCGCCGAATTCGGCGTTGACTTCGAAAAGCGCGTAATCAGCGCGCACAGAACTCCCGACCTTATGTTTGAATATGCCAAGACGGCAAAAGAGCGCGGAATCGGCGTGATAATAGCCGGAGCAGGCGGAGCGGCACACGTCGCAGGCGTAGTTGCGGGGCTGACCACAGTGCCTGTGATAGGGGTGCCTGTCAGGACACAGATGATGGGAGGTCTTGACTCGCTGCTCTCAATCGTCCAGATGCCGGGGGGAATTCCGGTGGCCACAGTTGCAATCAACGGATCGAAGAACGCGGCCCTGCTGGCTGTGGAGATTCTCGCCCTCGGGGACGGGGAACTCGGAAAGAAACTCGAAGAATATCGTAAGAAACAGACTGAAAAAGTATTGAACACCGAAATCTGATGGAAAACTACCGTATTTTTGTAGAGAAGTATCCGGAATTTCAGGTTGAGGCAGAAAGTTTGAGGAATGAGTTGAATGAGAATCTTCAGCTCAGTCTTTCCTCGTTGCGTCTGCTGAATGTGTATGACCTTTTCGGATTCTCAAGGGAACTTCTGGAAAAGAGCCGCTACGGCGTTTTCGGAGAAATTGTGACGGACAATGTCACCGACAGTTGCGACCTGTCAGGAGTGAAATATATTGCTGTGGAGTACCTTCCCGGGCAATTCGACCAGAGGGCGGCGTCCGCCGTGGAATGCGTAAGGCTCATCGACCCTACGGCCGATGTGCGCATCAAAAGTTCAAAACTGCTGATTTTCAGTCCAGAGACGAGTGAAGGGGATATCGCGAAAATCAGGCATTACTGCATCAACACGGTCGAGTCGAGGGAGAAGAACATCTCTGTTCTGAATGACGCCGAACAGGCTCCGGTCAAGCCTGTCCCTGTGCTGGAGGGATTCACCGCACTTGCTGAGGAGGAACTTGCGCCTTACTGCAGGAAGGCAGGCCTGGCGATGAACGCCGACGACCTGAGGGAAGTGGTCAATTATTTCAAGAAGGAGGGAAGGGACCCTTACGAGACCGAATTGAGGATTCTCGACACATATTGGAGCGACCACTGCCGCCACACCACATTCACCACCGAACTTGAGGATGTCACCATTGAGGAGTCTTTCATAAAGGATGAGATCTGTGACACATATAACCTTTACCTCAAACTCCGCAAGGGGCTTGGAAGGGAAGGCAAAGGACTTAACCTTATGGACCTTGCGACAATCGGGGCGAAGTGGCTCAGGAAAGAGGGGCTTCTGGACGACCTTGAGGTCAGCGAGGAGAACAATGCGTGCAGCATTTTCGTGGACATCGACACCGCACCTTCCCCTGAGTCCGGGTCTCACAAGGAAAGATGGCTGCTCCAGTTCAAGAACGAGACCCACAACCATCCGACAGAAATCGAGCCTTTCGGAGGGGCGGCGACCTGTCTGGGAGGAGCAATCAGGGACCCTCTTTCAGGAAGGGCGTATGTCTATCAGGCAATGCGTGTCACAGGGGCGGGAGACATCTGGCAGAGCGTTTCGGAGACGATGCCTGGCAAACTCCCGCAGAAAGTCATCAGCCGCAAGGCGGCGCACGGGTATTCAAGTTACGGCAACCAGATAGGTCTTGCCACAACCCACGTGCGCGAGATTTACCATCCGGGCTACACCGCCAAGAGAATGGAAATCGGGGCGGTCGTCGGGGCGGTCAAGGCAGAGAATGTCAGGAGGGAGAGCCCTGCTGCGGGTGATGTCATCCTGCTTCTCGGAGGAAGGACAGGAAGGGATGGAATCGGAGGGGCGACAGGGTCATCCAAGGAGCACACCGAGGCATCCCTTGAGACCTGCGGGAGCGAGGTGCAGAAAGGGAATGCGCCTGAGGAGAGGAAACTCCAGAGGCTTTTCCGTCGCAGCGAGGTGACAAGGCTCATCAAAAAGTCAAACGATTTCGGAGCGGGAGGAGTCAGTGTGGCAATCGGCGAACTGGCCGACGGGCTTGACATCTGGCTTGACCGCGTTCCGACGAAATACAGCGGGCTCAACTCCACGGAACTTGCCATCAGCGAATCACAGGAAAGGATGGCTGTGGTGGTCGAAAGGAAGGATATGGAGGAGTTCAGGAAGTTCTGCGCAAGTGAGAATGTGGAAGTCACCCACGTGGCCGATGTGACTGACACGGCACGCCTGAGGATGTTCAACGGCGACAGGATGGTGGTTGACCTTTCAAGGGAATTCATCGACAGCGCGGGGGCAAGGCACTATGCCCGTGCGACGGTCCCTCAGGTGGAGGACAGGAATCCTTTCGCATACCGTGACAACGGAAAGGGTGTCCGTGAGAGGATGGAGGAGACCCTCTCAGACCCGAATGTGGCTTCACAGAAAGGCCTGATTGAGATGTTCGACTCCACAATCGGCCGCTCCACCGTGCTGATGCCATTCGGAGGAATGCTCCAGACTACGGAGACACAGGTGTCCGTGCAGAAACTCCCTGTGGACGGCTACACGGACACCGCAAGTATGATGGCTTTCGGATATGACCCGTATCTTTCCGAATGGAGTCCTTACCACGGGGCGGCATACGCGGTGGTGGAGGCGTGCGCGAAGGTTGTGGCCGCAGGAGGAGCATACGACAGGATGAGATTCTCGTATCAGGAGTATTTCGAAAGGATGACATCCGACCCGCACAGTTGGGGCAAGCCGCTCTCCGCACTTCTCGGTGCGCTGAAAATGCAGGTGGCCCTCGGCCTCCCTTCAATCGGAGGCAAGGACTCGATGAGCGGGACATTCGAGGACATCAAGGTGCCTCCTACCCTCGTGGCATTCGGGATCACGACTGTGGACGCGGGAAATGTCATATCCCCTGAACTCAAATGGGAGGGGAATAAACTTTACTATTTCAGGCACACCCCTCTTGGGAACAGGATGCCTGACATTGAATGGCTCAAGAAGGCGTGGGATTACATACACACGCACATCCTCAGCGGAGACATTGTCTCGGGTTTCGCGACAAGGAGTTTCGGAGCGTGCGAGGCAATCGCGAAGATGGCGTTCGGAAACGGCTTCGGTGTCAATGTGAATGTCGCTCCCGAAGACCTGTTCGCAGGTGCTCCGGGCTCAATCCTTGTCGAATCGGAGACAGAACTTGACTTCCCTGGGGCAATCCTTATCGGAGAGGTCACTGACGGGGAGGACGGCGAACTCCACATCAACGGGGAGAGCCTCGGAATCTTCGACCTGCAGGACATTTACGGGGAGAAATTCTTCAGGATATATCCTGACAGCCAGAGCGCCTCACACGAGGGGCTTGTGCCTGAAGGACTTGGCGACATCAGGCCTCTGAAGGTCAAGAAGGGAGAGATGAGGTACAAGGGCGAGCCTGTGCAGACTCCTGTGGCATATATCCCTGTCTTCCCAGGGACCAACTGCGACTATGACAGCGCGAAGGCATTCAGGAAGGCGGGGGCCGAGGTCCGTTTCGGGGTGTTCCGCAACCTCACCGAGAACGACATCCTGGACTCCATCGCACAGATGAAGAAAAACATCGACGAATGCCACATCCTGATGCTTGCCGGAGGATTCTCCGCAGGAGACGAGCCTGACGGAAGCGGAAAATTCATCGCCAACATATTGAACAACAAGGACATCGCCGAGGCTATACACGCCCTGATTGACAGGGGTGGACTGATTCTCGGAATCTGCAACGGTTTCCAGGCTCTCGTCAAGTCGGGACTCCTGCCTTACGGACGGTTGGGGATGGTAACCAAGGACTCCCCTACCCTTTTCCGCAACGACATCAACCGCCACATCTCCCAGATGGTCACCACGAGGGTGGCATCGGTCAACTCGCCTTGGCTTGCGGGGATGAACATCGGAGACCTGCACACCATTGCGGTCAGCCACGGAGAGGGAAAGTTCGTTGTCAATGCCTCCCTGGCAAGGGAACTTTTCGCAAACGGCCAGGTGGCGTTCCAGTATGCGGACCCGATTGAGGAGACCCCCACGATGGAATCCCCTTTCAATCCGAACGGCTCATATTACGCCATCGAGGGAATCATCAGCCGCGACGGGCAGATTCTCGGCAAGATGGGGCACGCGGAGCGTTATGAGAGGGATGTCTTCAAGAATATCGTCGATGACGGGCTGG
>JBJEJS010000472.1:0-5345 GCA_051878235.1 Candidatus Cryptobacteroides sp. | reverse complement strand
ACATTTTTGCGGCAGACTTCGCCGTGCGTGCCCTCAGCACGAATATGCCTGTGGTGAACCTGCGGTAATGGTAAAGGTCGGCATCCTGGACTGAGGAAACATATTCCAGAGGGCCTTCCCCGGACGGCATCTGGCCTTCAAGACCGTTCAGGAGACAGTCCACATCGCTCTCCAAAGGCATTGTCCCCCGTCCTGAAGCCTGGAAATGATGGTGGTCAGGAGCGGATGCGCCGCAGGAAGGACCGTTGTAGAAGAAAAGATAATCCTGATACGAGCGCGCCAGATCAAGCATATCCACATACCGTTTCCAGATAGACTGGGCCGAATGTGAAGCGAGGGCGATGACAAGATGTTCGGGAAATATGGGATATGGATTCACAAGAATGTCATATTTCTTTCCCTTGCGGCCCTCAAACCTTATTTTCGACTGTTCGGCAGGGCGGTTCTCACGGCAGAGGAAACAAGGGCGTGCCTCTATGGAAGCCTTGTCGAGTTTCGCTGCCGAGGAGATTGCCCTCGCAGGGTTGAACTGGACCCTGACCTGAAGCCCGTTCACGGACAAGGTCTTGACACTGACATTCTTCAATGCGCGGTAATTGGCGCAGCACAGAGGCCAACGCGACAGTTGGGCGCTGATGAAATCGCTGATGTTCTTCTCTTTGGCCATCGGTGGAATCATTTGCTGTTCAACCTTATCCTCGCCTCAAGTTCCCAAGTGCGGAGACGGTCCTTGTAGGTGTTGTTGACATTCTGCCTAACGATGTCGAGGGCGGCATCTGAATTGCCCTCCCATCTGCGGCAGAAATACAGGACATCATATATCCTGCCTATCTTGTACTCCCTGCTTATTCGCAGTCCTGCGGCATAGTCCTCCCCGTAACTCGTGTCAGGGAAAGGCATAGCCCTCAGGACGGATGTGCAGAATGCCCTCGGAGCACCCAGTCCGTTGATTCTCAGGGCGTTGTTACGACCGTTGTCCTCAGTCCATTCCCTGTGGTCAATCACTCCTGGAGGTATAGGCTCAAGATTGAAGTCGGTCATCATATATGTCCCCACCACCATCGCGCAGCCTTCGTTCCTGAAGGTTTCACGGATTTTTGAAAGGGTATATGGGGAACTGTAGATGTCATCGCTGTCGAGTTGGACGGCATATCTGCCGCAATAAGGGGATGCCACAGCCTTGTTCCAGCATCCGCCTATCCCGAGACTGTCCTCCTGAGGTATGATATGCACCAGACGGCTGTCCTGCTCCGAGAGCCTCCCCAAGATTTCCGTTGTGCCGTCAGTCGAATGATTGTCAACCACAATCACATTGTAACTGAAGTCAGTCTCCTGCGACAACGCGCTCCTGACCGCATCAGCGACCGTCCTCGCCCTGTCCCTGACGGGAATCACCACCGACATCTCCACAGGATATTCCTCCGAAGTCTGCGGCACGGGTCTGAATACAGGCTCAAGATATGCCCCTATCCTTTTCAGAGCCTGAGTACATATTTCCTCCATCTCAATCTGGACCTCCCTGTTCTTCGGATCGACATAATCGAACTGTTTCCTGCCGGAGGCACGCCTGTCGGTCTCCACCGCCTTATACAGATATTCGTTTATATGCACTATATTCCCCATTCTCAGACGAAGGTCATACAACGCCCCGAAACGCCTCGGCGTTTCCATAGAGGCGACCGCCTCCTTCAGGGCCGCGACCTTGAACACAAGGATATGCCCGAAATCGAAGTCGTCCCTCAGGGAGCCTTTCTGGCAGTCCGCAAGGGGGTGGCGTTTGAGCCTGCCGTCCTCCGACTCGTAGTAATCGGCATAAAGGAGGTCGGCATCGGTGTCCCGCGCCACCGCCTCAAACCTTTCGGCGGCACCCGGTCCCGGCACAGGAGGCTGGGGTGAGGTGGTGAACATCACATAGCCGCCGGAAACCTTGAGGGCGATTTCCCTCAAGGTCTCCGTCGGAATCAGTCTTGATTGCAGATTGTATATTTCCATAACTTTATAGGAGAGCCCTCAGAGAATTGCGGATTCTGAGAAACTCCTGTTCAAAGTTAGGGGTAAAGACTGTCTTTCCCAAATTTTCTTCTATATCTTCGAAAGTCCACCATCTTCCCTCATCGACCTCGTCCTTGTCCGGGACAGGCGTGAAGGCTCCGACGGCGGCGAAGACATTCACCAGTTCCTTCTCAATTTCGGACTCGAAGATGTAGGACTGGAGATAGACAGGGTTGTAGTCAGTCATCCCAAGTTCCTCCCGTGTCTCCCTGAGAAGCGCCTCATAGACATCCTCCCCGAAATCGACGTGGCCGCCCACCGCAGTGTCCCATTTGCCCGGCTGGATGTCCTTCTTCATCGAGCGTTTCTGGAGATAGAGCCTCTGCATCCTGTCGATGAGATGGAGATGCACCACCGGATGCAGGGGCTTGGCCCCGCTGTGGCAATATTCCCTTGAGGCGTACGCTATCACTTCACCATTCTCTTTGACTATGGGAAACATTTCCCTGCCATTGGAGCCTTCGCCGCAGAGACCCGTCTGAAGCGGCAGGCGGGGAATGTTTTCGGAAGGGTAAATCAGGGAGAACATCAGGCAAGGGCTACAAGGATGAGTACCTGTGCCACGAGCACCCTCATAAACATCGTCAGAGGATAGACTGTGGCGTAATTAACTGAAGTGTAGTCAGTCCCGTAGGCGTTCTGGGCAAATGCAAGCACAGGAGGGTTGGTGCATCCTCCGGAAAGCAGACCGCAGATCTGGTAGAAGTTCAACTTGAACACGAGCCTTCCTAAAACAGCGATGAGAAGCGTAGGGACGATTGTGATGATGGCTCCGTAGAGAATCCACCAATATCCTCCCCCGGTGATTGCGCTCACGAAGTTCTCACCTGCCCCAAGACCGACTGCGGCAAGGAAAATCGAAATTCCAATTTCCCTTATCATAAGGTTTGCGCTGGTTGTGGTGTAGGTGGTGATTTTGAACCTCGGGCCGAAATAGCCTATGAGAATCGCAATGATGAGAGGACCTCCGGCAAGTCCGAGTTTGATTGCCTGAGGTATGCCAGGGAAATGGAACGGAATCGAGCCGAAGATGACACCCACCGCTATTCCGAGGAAAATCGGAATCAGGTAAGGCGTGTTCAGGCCCGAGGCGGAGTCGCCTACGACTTCCTTGACCTTGCGTATGGCGTTCTCGTGTCCTACCACGCGGATGACATCTCCGAGTTGGAGGACAAGCGAAGGACTGGCGACAAGATCGACTCCCGCACGGGACACCCTTGTGATGCTGACTCCGTAGGTGGCGCGGATCTTCAGGTCACCAAGCCTCTTGCCTGTGAGGGACGGACGGGTGACGGTCAGTTTCTTGACCGACATCGTGGTGTCAAGTTTTTCCCACTCCTTGATTTCCATATTTATTTCCTGGCCGAAAAGCATCTTGAGCACCTCCTCGGAGGCTTTGGAGCAGACGACAAGCAGTTTATCGCCCTCGTGGAGCACGGTGTCGGCAGTCGGGACCTCCACAGAGCCTCCCCTGTAGATTCGCGAGATGACGAACTTGTTGGCAATCTCACGGTCAACCGCGCTGACAGGCTTGTCGAAAAGGGCAGGATTCTTCACCTCAAAGGCGAAACGCATCGCGCTCTCGACTGAAGCGTCGTCCATCTCAAGAGCCTCCTTCTCCTTTTTGATGTCTATCCTGAACATCCATTTGACAAGCATAAGCACGAGTAGCACCCCGAGCACTCCTATCGGATATGCCACAGCATAGCCCGAAGCGAGGGCATCAGCCCCCGATGCGCCTGAATTTACATCCACAAATGTCTGTTGGGCGGCTCCCAGTCCAGGAGTGTTGGTGACCGCACCTGACATCACTCCCACCATTGTGGTCAGTTCCTCGCCTGTGACAAGATGGATGAGATAGGTGCAAAGCACCGCAAGCAGGACCATCGAGACGGCGAGCATATTCATCATCAGACCGCCCTTCTTGAAAGAATGGAAGAAACCGGGACCGACCTGCAGACCGATAGAGAACACGAACAGTATCAGTCCGAACTCCTTCAGGAAATGCAGGAGGTCAGAAGGAATCCTGAAGCCGAAATGGCTCAACAGGATGCCCACGAAAAGAATCCAGGTGGAGCCGAGCGTCACACCCTTGATTTTAAATCTGCCAAGCCAGATTCCCGCTGCAATGACAAAAGCGAGAAGCATAATGGAATGGCCTGTGCCAAGTCCGAAGAATAAATCTTTCATAAAAACAAATATTTTTTGAAGATTCCTGAAATATTCACTATCTGGATATTTCCATACGGAAGGCGGAACGTCCGTCCTCCGTAGTGCCGTCAATGCAAATCGTCCCGTCCGGGGAATCGGAACGGAACATCGAGACGGTCTCACCCGGACGGGTTTCGCCGTTGAAATTAATCTTTATGTCCCTGATGTCGCCACAGGTCATAAAGTCATAGCCGAGGGCATCCGTAACCCATTGGAGGTACTTCGCGTTGTTCGTGTGGGAATTCATATCCACATCGGAATATGTGACCTTGTGGAAGCCCATCCCTGTCCTTGCGGTGTCTTTGGGGGCGGAAAGTTTGTCACACGCCCTCTCGATGGCATTTTCGGAGCAGGCCGTACCCTCATCCAGGATGGCGGTGTCACGGGAGATGTGGCGGGTGTCGATGTTAAGCACCAGCCAGGATGTCGTGGCGCGCACAAGAGACCTTCCGTCAGCGGCTTCCATTCCGAAGTCCCTGAGCCAGAAAAGACCGTCCCTCCCCTTGTGCCAGGTCTTGAGGACCACCTCGTCCCTCCACTTGGGATATTCGTCAAAATGAATGTGCATCCGAGAGAGCACCCAGACCGTCCTCGTGCGCATCAGGTCGTCATAGCCGAAACCGAGCGCCGTGGCGTGGCAGTTCGCTATTTCCTGTGCGAAATCCATAAAGGACGACGGGCGCAGACGGAACTGTGAATCCGTGTCATAGCACGGTATCACGAATCTTTGGGTGAATTTGTTGTCGTTCATAGTCCCGCAGCCCTTAAAATTTCAATCTCATCATTGCTGTAAAGAAGGAAGTCCGTCGAGCCCGGCATCAGACGGGACACCAGCACGAAAGCCGCAAAGACGGCCGCCACGGCGGCACAGGTCCAGATTGCAGCCTTGACACCCTTCCCGATACCTTTCCTCTCATTGGTGATGACCTCCACAGGCGGCTCATCAGGCTTCCCTTCAGAAATGGCCCCGCCATTTAATTCAGCAGCCTCCCCGGACTGCGTCTGCACGTCCCCGCTGTCCGCTGCAACCTCCGGCACCGTCTCCTGCAGGATCACACGGTTGCTCTCGTCCGTGAGCACTT
>JBJEJS010000471.1:0-5360 GCA_051878235.1 Candidatus Cryptobacteroides sp. | reverse complement strand
CGCTCAGGAGCAGGGGAACGCCCCGTATAGCGAACTCCCTCCTCAGGAGGGTCAGGGACTTCGCCCAGGTGGTCGGAAACGGGCAGATTGACCTGAAGATCGCCCGCTATGCCCTTGATGCCCTGAACATCGACAAGAGGGGACTGGACGCGATTGACAACAAGATACTCCGCACCATAATAACCAAGTTCAACGGCGGACCGGTCGGTGCCAACACCATTGCTACGGCTGTGGGGGAGGATCAGGGATCCCTTGAGGAAGTCTATGAGCCTTTCCTTATAAAGGAGGGCTTCATCGTCAGGACTCCGAGGGGCAGGGAAGCGACCTCTCTCGCCTACAGTCATCTCGGTCTTGACCCTTCGCAAAGCCCTGGATCACCTTCACTTTTCTGACATTTATATGCTTTGTTCCGCGACCGCCGCAACCGTCACGGCAGCGGTGCTTGCGAAACTTGAATGGTTAAGTTGCTTAATTGCATAAAAATCCGTAAAATTGTGCCGAAATTTCAATACACACTATAAAAATGGCCGAAAAATTAATTTCTAAGATTCCTGAGGGACCTTTGTCTGAGAAATGGACAAAGCACAAATCTCAGATCCGTGTTGTCAGTCCCGGCAACAAAAGGAAACTCGAAGTCATTGTCATAGGAACAGGACTCGGCGGAGCGTCTGCAGCCGCTTCTCTGGGCGAACTTGGCTATAATGTCAAAGTGTTCTGCATCAGTGATTCACCCCGTCGCGCACACTCAATCGCAGCGCAGGGAGGAATCAATGCGGCTAAGAACTACCAGAACGACAACGACTCAATCTACCGTCTTTTCTATGACACAATCAAGGGTGGTGACTACAGAAGCCGCGAAGCCAATGTGTACCGTCTTGCGGAGGTCAGCAACAACATCATCGACCAGTGCGTGGCACAGGGCGTTCCTTTCGCAAGGGAGTACGGCGGACTTCTCGCCAACCGTTCTTTCGGAGGTGCACAGGTGAGCCGTACCTTCTATGCGAGGGGACAAACCGGTCAGCAACTCCTTCTCGGTGCATACGCGGCCCTCAACAGGCAGATTGCGGCAGGTACGGTGAAGAGTTATCCGCGCCACGAGATGCTCGACCTCGTCCTTATCAACGGTGAGGCTAAGGGTATCATCGCAAGGAATCTTGTGACAGGTGAGATAGAGAGATTCGGAGCGCACGCAGTCGTAATCGCTTCAGGAGGATACGGAAACACATATTTCCTTTCGACCAATGCAATGAACAGCAACGGATCTGCCGCCTGGCAGTGCTACAAGAAAGGTGCTTTCTTCGCAAACCCTTGCTTCGCGCAGATTCACCCTACTTGTATTCCTGTTCACGGAGAGCAGCAGTCCAAACTGACCCTTATGTCCGAGTCTCTTAGGAATGACGGACGTATCTGGGTGCCTAAGAAGAAGGAGGATGTGGAGAAACTCCGCAAGCATCAGATCAAGCCTTCAGACATTGCTGAGGAGGACAGGGACTATTATCTCGAGCGCCGCTATCCTGCATTCGGAAACCTTGTTCCGCGTGATGTCGCATCCCGTGCAGCAAAGGAGCGTTGTGATGCAGGCTACGGAGTGAACGAGACAGGTCTGGCTGTGTTCCTTGACTTCAAGACCGCAATCGAGCGTCTCGGAGAGGATGTCATCAGAAAGAGATACGGCAACCTGTTCCAGATGTATGAGAAGATCACGGCCACCAATCCTTACAAGGAGCCGATGATGATATATCCTGCAATCCACTACACTATGGGAGGTATCTGGGTTGACTACAACCTTATGACCACCGTTCCTGGTCTTTACGCCATCGGTGAGGCCAACTTCTCCGATCACGGCGGAAACAGGCTCGGAGCATCTGCCCTTATGCAGGGACTTGCAGACGGATATTTCATCCTTCCTTACACGATAGGGGACTACCTCGCATCCAAGTTCAAGGAGCCTAAGACAGACACCAACGCCCCTGAATTCGTGGAGGCTGAGAATGCTGTCCGCGCCAAGATAGAGAAACTCCTTTCAATCAAGGGCAAGGAGAGTGTTGACACCATCCACAAACGTCTCGGTCACATTATGTGGGAATATGTCGGAATGGCACGCAACGCTGAGGGTCTGAAGGAAGGCATCAAGCGCATCCAGGAACTCAAGAAGGAATTCTGGAGCAATGTCTATGTGGCAGGAGAGAACGGAGAGTTCAACCAGGAACTTGAAAAGGCTCTCAGGCTTGCCGACTTCCTTGAGATCGGTGAACTTATGGCACGTGACGCCCTCAACAGGAACGAGTCCTGCGGCGGTCATTTCCGCGAGGAGTACCAGACTGAGGACGGGGAGACCAAGCGTGACGACGAGAACTATATGTATGTCGCCGCGTGGGAGTACAAGGGTGAAGATGTTGAGCCTCAACTCCATAAGGAACCTCTCAAGTACGAGAATATCAAGATAGCCACCAGAAACTATAAAGACTGATTTGAAATGGATTTGACTTTGAAAGTATGGCGTCAGAAAAACGCCAAGTCTAAAGGTCACTTTGAGACCTATAAGGTCAGGAACATCTCTCCTGACAGTTCTTTCCTTGAGATGCTTGACATTCTGAATGAGCAACTTATCTCAGATGGTATGGATCCGGTGGCTGTTGAGAAAGGCTGCAAGAGTTCCGGTCCTGTGTCATTCGACCACGACTGCCGTGAGGGTATCTGCGGAGCCTGCTCGCTTTACATCAACGGTAGGGCTCACGGCCCTGACGATGAGGTGACAACCTGCCAGTTGCATATGCGCAAATTCAAGGACGGTGACACAATCACAATCGAGCCTTGGAGAAGCAAGGGATTCCCTGTAATCAAAGACCTTGTCGTTGATCGCCAGGCATTTGACAAGATTCTTCAGGCAGGTGGATTCGTTTCTGTGGGCACAGGCGGAGTTCCTGACGCAAACGCCATTCCTATTCCTCAGGAGAAAGCCGAGGAAAGTATGGACGGGGCAGCCTGCATCGGATGCGGTGCCTGTGTGGCAACCTGCAAGAACGGCTCTGCAATGCTCTTTGTGGCAGCCCGCGTAAGTTCGCTCGCCCTCCTTCCTCAGGGCAAGGTTGAGGGAGCAAAACGCGCAAAGGCAATGGTCGCCAAGATGGACGAACTCGGCTTCGGTGCCTGCACCAACACCAGGGCTTGTGAAATGGAATGTCCTAAACACATTACAGTCAATCATATAGCCCGCCTTAACCGCGAATATCTTTGCGCTAAGTTCAAGGACTAGTTTTTTGAATATTCCTAAAGAAATGCCCTCCGATAACTTTCTATCGGAGGGCATTTTTTATTCTGTAATTATATGCTTCTCTTTCTCATCATTTCAGGATTGCCATTATCGTAATTCCCGGCTTGACCGGGAATCTTTCTGCGAACAGATGCCCGATCAGTGTCGGGCATGACGGAAGGATATGTCGAGTATTACGGAAAGATATGTCGAGTATGACGGAAGATCTTCTCCCGTCACCAAAGGAAATTGTCGAAAGGGTAGCGGCCGGCGTGGATTTCGGCGACCATCTTATAGAGGTCTGAGCGTAGTTTGTCAATACCTATTTTCTCCTTTGCCGAGATGAATATGCAAGGGGTGTTCTCCTTTGCAATCCAACTGTTCTTGAACTCCTCAAGAGTGTAGTTTTCCTGCTTTTTAGGCTCAAGGGAGAACTCGTCATACTCTTCGTATCTGTAACTGTCAATCTTGTTAAAAACGACGAAAATAGGCTTGTTTATGGCCTTTATATCCTTCAGAGTTTCCTCCACGACACGGATATGCTCCTCGAAATTCGGGTGGGATATGTCCACGACATGCATCAGTATGTCAGCCTCCCTCACCTCGTCAAGGGTGCTTTTGAACGCCTCCACCAGTTGTGTAGGGAGTTTTCTGATGAATCCCACAGTGTCGCTCAGAAGAAACGGGACATTCTCTATCACCACCTTTCTTACCGTCGTGTCGAGGGTAGCGAACAGTTTGTTCTCTGCAAAGACATCACTTTTGGCCAACAGATTCATCAGGGTGCTCTTGCCCACATTCGTATAACCCACGAGTGAAATCCTTACCAGAGACCCCCTGTTTCCCCTCTGTGAGGCCATCTGCCTGTCAACCTTCTGGAGTTGTTCCTTGAGTTTCGCTATTTTGGTCTGGATTATCCTTCGGTCCGTCTCGATCTGGGTCTCTCCAGGTCCTCTCATACCGATTCCTCCCTTCTGCCTCTCCAGGTGCGTCCACATCCTCGTCAGTCTTGGAAGAAGGTATTGATACTGTGCGAGTTCCACCTGCATTTTCGCGTATGCTGTCTTGGCTCTCTGGGCAAATATGTCGAGGATGAGGTTTGTCCTGTCAAGAATACGGATTTCAAGTTCCCTCTCGATGTTCCTTAGTTGGGTAGGGGAGAGTTCATCGTCGAAAATCACCACATCGGTCTCGTTTTCAGCGATATATTCCTTTATTTCCTTAAGTTTTCCGCTCCTTATGTATGTCCTTGAATCAGGTTTGTCCACCTTCTGGATGAATTTCTTCTTTCCCTCCGCCCCTGCCGTCTCGGCAAGAAACTCAAGTTCGTCGAGGTATTCCATCACCTGCCTTTCGTCGTCGCCCTGTTTGATGACGCCGACAAAGACTGCCTTATCCTTGTAGGTCTCTTCTTGTTTTTTGCTCATATTGTTCATACAAGAAAAGGACACGAAAACCTTTCGGATTCGCGCCCTTTTTTCTATTGTAATGTTCTCACTACCTCAACTGGAAGATTACAGGGAATGTGTAAGTTACCTTCACAGCGCGGTCCCTCTGTTTTCCAGGAGTCCATTTAGGTGACATTGAAACGACCCTGACAGCCTCTTTGTCAAGGGATGAATCCACACCCCTGAGGACTTTCACATTAGAGACGCTTCCGTCGGTGTTCACCGTAAACTGTAGTGTCACACGGCCCTGTACTCCGTTCTCCTTTGCGATTTCAGGATATACCAGACGCTCGTTCACCCATTTTGAGAAAGTGTTTGCGTCTCCACCCATAAATGATGGTTTGTCCTCAACCAACTGGAACGGAATTGCTTCTTCCTCAATGACTTCCTCGCTCACACCCTCAACATAGTCCATAATCTCGACTCCCATATTAGAGTCATCCTCAAGGTTTATGAACATATCGTCGTCAACCTGTATTTCATCGTCCACGATGTCAATCTGGTCTGAAAGAACAGGAATCTGCGGTGCTGATGGAGGAGGAGGAGGGGTTTCCTGTGTGATAGGCACCATTTCCTCCACATCGACAAGTTGTGTGGTCTCTTCAAGGACTGCCACCTGTTTCTCCCTTGTGCCCCACTCAAATGCAAAGAGCACGATT
>JBJEJS010000470.1:0-5402 GCA_051878235.1 Candidatus Cryptobacteroides sp. | reverse complement strand
GAGGACCGCAAGGTCATCCTGGACTTCATCCTGTCGGAACTTGACGAGGCTGCCGATATGCTTCCGAGAAAGTGGACATCGGCATCCGATGAAGGCAGGGCCACAAGCGGAGCAGCACTTGCCCTCAAAGCAAGACTCCTCCTGTTCGAGGCCAGTCCTCTCTGCAACCCTGACAACGACACGGAAGCCTGGACAAGGGCAGCCGAAGCGGCAAAGGCCGTTATGGACCTGAACATATATTCCCTCCACAAGAATTACACGGAACTCTTCACCGAGGCGGGGGAACATTCGGCCGAGTGCATCTTCAATATGGAGGCGGCATTCTCCCCCGCAGGCAACGGGCACAGTATGGACATAGTGATGCGGCAGTACAATTCGGCAGCGCCCCTGAAGAATCTGGTTGACAGTTACCGTATGAAGGACGGGAAGCCGAGGGCGGAATCCGCATATTCGGCATCAGGGACATATTCGGACCTTGACCCGAGATTCTACGGGACGATAGTCTATCCGGGCTCGACCTGGATGGGCGAGACTGTCAAGACCGACAACACGAACACGCGGTTCACCAACAAGCAGACAGGTTTCATATATAAGAAATATACCGTCTATACGGAAGCGGTGCCCGCCTCCGCATATCTTAATCTTTCGAGCGAGTGCTCACCTGTCAACATAATGATAATCAGATATGCGGATGTGCTGTTGTGGTATGCAGAGGCTATGAACGAGGCGGGATTGATGACTTCCTCCGTCTGGAACAGAACGGTGCGGCTGATAAGGGAGAGGGCCGGTTTCACGGAGGCTTCCGCCCTCGACTGTCCCGCGACATACGATGCCGTCAAGGACGCCATACTTTATGAAAGGAGAATCGAGTTTTCAGGGGAGGGCACCTGGTACAACGACCTGAGGAGGCTGAAACTGTGCGAGACGCAGATGGCATCGCTGGAAATCTTCAATTCTGACGGAGTCCAGATAGGCACAAGGAACTTCTCCCCTGACAGGGACTACTGGTGGCCGGTCCCTGCAAACCAGATAGAACTGGACCCTAATCTGGCACCCAACAATCAAGGATGGTAAAACAAGCGAAAGATGAAAAAGGATATTCTTATTTTTCTGGCACTGATTCTCACCCTCCAGTCTTGTGAGAAACATTACGGGGAAATCATACCTCTCCCTCCCCTGGAGCCGGCCTCCACAGGAGCCGTAAAGAGAATGGCACTTGCCGACCAGTCGGAGATTCTGATTGTGAACGCCACGACCAAGGAGACAGAATGGTCGTGGACCATCGAGGAGACATCCCTCCTTACTGCCGAAAAGGCAAGATTCGGGCTTTTCGACGAGGTGAAGCCCATCTACAACGGGAAATATCTCCTTATCACCGCGACACGGGGAGCCGTGGCAATACTGAGGATAAGCGACAAGAAACTGATGTTCTACGCTTTTCCTATGGGACAGCCGCATTCCGCCGAGGTGCTGCCCGACGGGAATGTGGTGGTGGCCTGCTCGGATGACGGGACCTCGGACGGGAACAAACTGAAGGTCTATGCCGTCGACACGACGGAGGTCTATTCCTCCTCGCCCCTGCTGAGCGTTGACAACTATTTCTCACACAATGCCGTGTGGGACAACGACAAGAAGGTGCTGTGGGCGACTGCGGGTGATGTGCTGAACGCCTGGGCCTATTCCAATGCGGAGGACGGCTGCACCCTTGTGATCAAACAGACATTTGAACTTCCCGGCTCCGCCGCCCACGAACTGTTCCCTGTCTATGGTCTGAGACAGTTGTGGCTGACCACAGGCAGCGGAATATACAAGTTCGACACCAGCAACCACACATTCAACAAACTGAACGCCAGCGCGAACACGAACATCAAATGCGTGTCCTCAGGCAGCGCGGAATTCGAGACCATCATAATCTCCCCGACAGAGTCCTACTGGACTGACAAGATCATCGACACGGGAGGCAGGGTGGTCTGGTCCAAGACAGGGGCAAGATTCTACAAGGCCCGCTGGATGCTGGACAACATTTTCAGTTACCCCGAGAATAATCCGTTTGTAAACTCCAAATAAAATGACACACAAAGACATAAGGCACGCGACATTCACTGCTTTGGCGTGCCTCGCCACAATTCTTCCGTACGGTTGCTCAGAGAAAGTTTCCGTTCCACGGCAGCCTGACTTCATTGTGGTAAATCTGGCAGAGCCATTCTCCGCAGAGGTGGGAGAGACATTTGAACTGAGCATCCCCGCACAGGAAGACGCCTCGGATTACCTGTGGATAGTGCCCGAGGCAATCAACATTGTGGAAGGCAACGGGACCCCGGAAATCCTTGCCACAGGACTTGTGAGCGGGGTCATCAAGGCGGGGAGCATTATGGTTTACGCGGTGAATCCCACAGGGGAAAGCATACCGAGGGTCCTCTACAAGGAGATTACCATCAAGCCTATGCCCGAGAAGCCGGGATTCATCAAATGCAGCATAGAGGGCTCGATGACGGCATTCTACGGAGAGCGTGTCCGCTTCAGCATCGATGAGGATGACGCTCTTGAGTCAGTCCTCTGGACCGTTCCTGATGACCTGTCCCTTTCCGGAGGCGGCACATCTTCCAACTCAATCGAATTTACCGCGCCGTCCGACACGAGGATTCTTGTGCGGAAAGGCGAGATCGGAGTGAATGTGACCTACAAGACAGGCGTGACACAGAGTTATGTCTGGGAGAAGGACATCCGTACAGCCGATCCAGAAGGGGCGAAAAGATATGGCAAGAAAATATGGATGACAAAGAACCTGACCTACGCAGGCGAGGACGGGAATGTCGGCAGAGTGTACCCTGGGGACGACGACGGCTCGACATACGGCAGATACTACACCTGGAGCGAGGCGATGACGGGGAAGGCTGACGGGAACAACCCTTACACATACGGTTCTTCAGGGAAGGACGATGAGGGGAATGAGTACAGCCTTACCAACGGGCTGGCATCCTTCAACATCCAGATTCAGGGAATATGTCCTGAAGGATGGCATATTCCCAACGCCTACGACTTCTATGACCTGGCCGTCGGGGTGGCTCAGGACTATGGCCTCGAAGTCAAGTCCATAAATGACTGCGTCAGCTTGAAAGCGGGCATATATCTCCCGGACAACAGGGAGACCAATCCTATGAAGGCGATGAATATGATAGAATACGGCTTCATCTCATCCTACCTGCGCGGGAGCAGGCCTGCGGCTGAAGGCGGGATGTGGGCCGAACACGCAAGCGCGGTCGATAACGGGACGATGTTCAGCCTGAGCAAGGCAAGCGGGGTCTTCCCTGCCGACAAATATCCGATGTATTTCGACATAGCCTCCAGCATCGGGTTCAACATCCTGCCGTGCGGGCAGTACAACGGAGACACGCTTCCTGCCCTCGGGACATATTCATTCCATTGGACCGCCACAGTCACATCGGAGAACAAGAGTTACCGGTTCACCGTCGGCAACAACAGCTGCAATCTCTCGACATACGCACAGGCACAGACCTACGGATGCAATGTCAGATGTGTGGCAAATTATTGAAAACCTTAAAACACACTAAAATATGAAAACCAGATCTGTAATAATCGCTGTTTTGGCGGCGGCCGTTTCCGCAGGATGTTCACAAGTTGACCTGACGGAAGTCTATGAAAGGCTGGACACCGCCGAGTCAAGGTTGGATGCGGTGGAACTGCGCTGCTCCGAAATAAACGCCTCAATGGGAAGCATCAAGGCTCTCGCCGAGGCAGTCGACAAAAATTACTCAATCACATCAAAGGAGGATGTGAAGGATGAACTCGGAAATGTCATCGGCTACACCATCACCCTCTCCAACGGTGAGAGTCTTTACATCCCTTTCGGGAAAGACGGGAAGGACGGAGTCGACGGCTCTGACGGAAAGGACGGGACAAACGGGACCGACGGAAAAGACGGGAAAGACGGAGTGACCCCTGTGATAGGCGTGCAGGAGAAGGACGGTACGCTTTGCTGGACCGTCAACGGGGATTTTCTCACGGACGCGTCAGGGAATCCTATAAGAGTGTCAGGAGAGGACGGGATGACACCATCCTTCGAGATAAAGGACGACTATTGGTATGTCTGCTATCCTGACGGCACATCCAAACTGGTCGGCCCCGCTGTCGCCTCAGGCACGGGAAGCGGCTCCCCGTTCTCTTCAGTCGTGGACAACGGCACAAGCGTGACATTCACCTTGTCGGACGGCAAGACCTCATTCACCCTCGCCAAAGAATTGGAGTTCTCCATAACCCTCTCCAAATCAAAGGATGTGACTGTACTGGCAGGCTCGACGGCTGAAGTGTCCTACACCATCAATTCCGCGACCGGCAAGACTGTCGTGGAGACGCTCTGTGAGGGAGGCTATCAGGCCGAGGTACTTCCTGAAGACACCTCAAAGGGACTCATCAGAATAACGGTCCCTCCTGTCGTCGGGAGCGGGAAAGTCCTTGTCTTCGCCGCAGACGGGAAAGGCAAGACTGATATGAAGGCCATCACATTTGAAGAAGGAGTGATAAGCCTTGCAGACGACGCGCGCAATGTGTCTGAGGATGGAGGAGTCGTGACATTCTCCGTCTCATCAAATATGTCCTACAGGATTGAGATACCTGAAGATGCCACCTGGATCACCCTCATCTCATCCAAGGCGGTGACCGTCACACAGGTCAGCCTGAATGTGGAGAAGAACACAGGCAAGGCGAGGAGCGCATCCGTTTCCGTGATTCCGGAACTCGGCGCGCCGCTTCTGTTCGTCATTTCCCAGGAGAGGAACTCCGAGTCCCTTATTCCTGCGTCCCTGGCCATAACCTCAAGCATCGAGGGCTCACAGGCGGCAGGAAAGGATGTTGAGTTCACTTTGAGCGCAGAACAGAACAGCAACCTGACCGACTACTTGTGGAGTGTCCCTGAGGGCATCGAAATAGTGTCGGGAGGAGACGAAAGGACTGTCACCCTGAAAGGTGTCTCCGCTCCGCTGACGGTGGCAAGGGACGGCATCAAAGTGAAGGTGACCTCACTCAACGGGGAGGAAGCCGAGTTCACATTCGGGAAATACCTTCACATCCTCGACGGCGTGACCGCAAAGAGATTCGGCTCAAAGGCCTGGACACTCACAAACCTCAACTATGCAGGAGAGGACGGTACGGTCGGACGCACTTATCCTGACGACCTGGACGGCGCATCCTACGGAAGATATTACACCTGGAGGGAGGCTATGACCGGAAGCAGTTCCACAGAGACGGACAATCCGTATAAATTCAATTCCGACGGAACTGACGACGAAGGAAATCCATATATCCTCAACAACGCGGCGGAATCCTATGGCATCCAGATTCAGGGAATATGTCCTGAAGGATGGCATATTCCCAACGCCTACGAC
>JBJEJS010000469.1:0-5414 GCA_051878235.1 Candidatus Cryptobacteroides sp. | reverse complement strand
GAGAGGATGATCAGCCGCAAGAATGCGCTTGACACGGACCTCTACTCGGACAACGATATGATAAGCATACCTGTAAAGGAGACCGTAAGGCTCAACAAGTTCATCGCGAACTCAGGTATGTGCTCAAGAAGGGAGGCAGACAACTTCATCCAGGCTGGCGTTGTGACAGTCAACGGGGAGGTCGTCACCGAACTCGGGACTAAAATCAATGTCAACACCGATGATGTCAGGTTCAACGGCGAAAGGCTCAAGGGCGAGGCAAAGGTCTATATCGTGATGAACAAGCCGAAAGGTTTTGTGACCACCTCAAGCGACCCTCACGCGGAGAAGACCGTGATGGACCTTCTGAAAGGCTGTGAGTCGAGGGTGTTCCCTGTGGGCCGTCTCGACAAGAACACCACAGGAGTGCTGATGTTCACCAACGACGGGGAGATTGCCGAGAAACTCGCGCATCCGTCATACGACAAGAAGAAAATCTACCAGGTCTCCCTCAACAACGAACTGAAACAGGAGGATTTCGAGACCATCAAGAGCGGCGTGACACTCACCGACGGGGAGATTGCAGCCGACGAACTGGAGTACATCGACGAGGATGACCACAGGAAAATCGGCATCGAGATACATTCAGGAAAGAACCGCATCGTCCGCAGGATCTTCGAGTCCCTCGGGTACGAGGTGAAGGCTCTCGACAGGGTGTATTTCGCAGGACTCACCAAGAAGGGAATCAAACGCGGAGGATGGAGATACCTCACCGAGGGCGAGGTGAACATCCTCAAGATGGGGGCTTACAGGTAAATTTCACTTATGGCAAAGCACAAGGCCGGGTTCGTCAACATAATCGGGAACCCTAATGTCGGAAAGTCAACACTGATGAACGCCCTTGTCGGGGAGAAACTGTCGATTGTCACGGCAAAGGCCCAGACGACGAGGCACAGGATAATGGGGATAGTTAACGGGGAGGACTACCAGATAGTCTATTCCGACACTCCCGGCATCCTGAAGCCGAACTACAGGCTGCAGGAGAGTATGATGAATTTCGTGGACACCGCAATAGGAGACGCGGACATCATACTCTATGTGACGGACACCGTCGAGAAGGCGGACAAGAACACCGAATATATCGGGAAACTGCAGAGGATAGACTGCCCTGTCGTGCTTGTCATAAACAAGATTGACATCAGCACGCAGGAGGAGGTCCTCAGGCTGATGGACTGGTGGAAGTCACAACTTCCCGAGGCTCTCATCATCCCTGCGTCGGCACAGGAGAAGTTCAATCTCGGGAACATCTTCGACGCCATTGTGGAGAGGCTTCCGCAGGCACCCGCCTGGTTTGACAAGGACACCTTCACCGACAAGAACCTCAGGTTCTTCGCCTCGGAGATCATACGGGAGAAGATTTTCCTCAACTATTCGCAGGAAATCCCGTACAGCTGCGAGGTCGCAATCGAGGAGTTCAAGGAAGGAGAGGAAAGATATGAGATCAGCGCGGTCATCTATGTGATGAGGGATTCCCAGAAGGGCATCATCATCGGCAAGGGCGGTCAGGCCCTCAAGAAGGTCGGCACCCAGGCGCGGATCGATATGGAAGACTTTTTCCAGAAGAAGGTCTTCCTACGGCTGTTCGTCAAGGTGGATGACGGCTGGAGGGAGAGCAGGCGCGAGTTGAAGAAGTTCGGTTACGAATATTGATATATAGGTATATACGATATATAAGTATATATATAAATAAAGTATATAAAATATAAGATATATTTTTATGGACGCGACAGACGAGAGGGAAGACAACTTGGAAGACAACATCCCGATGGATGAATACAATGAGGGGGAAACCGGTCAGGAAGAGCCTGTGGACGAATCAAAGGGGCCGTCAGGCAAATATGACAGGCTTCTGGGGGAGAGCAGCAGGAAGTTCAAACTTTCCGGTATGTTCAAGGACTGGTTTCTTGACTATGCCTCCTATGTCATCCTCGAAAGGGCTGTCCCGCACATAATTGACGGACTCAAGCCTGTGCAGAGGAGGGTCCTGCACGCTATGTACGAGAAGGATGACGGCTCCTACATCAAGGTGGCGTCCCTCGCGGGACACGCGATGCAGTACCATCCGCACGGAGATGCATCCATAGTCGGGGCTATGGTCCAACTCGGACAGAAGGACCTTCTGATTGACTGCCAGGGAAACTGGGGCAACATCATAACGGGAGACTCCAACGCCGCCCCGAGGTACATCGAGGCAAGGCTGACGAAATTCGCCAAGGAAGTGGTGTTCAACCCGAAAATCACCAACTGGATGAACTCATACGACGGGCGTAACAAGGAGCCTGTCGAACTGCCTGTGAAATTTCCTCTCCTGCTTGCACAGGGGGCTGAGGGAATTGCCGTCGGGCTTGCGTCCAAGATTCTGCCGCACAATTTCAATGAGCTCATAGACGCTTCCATCGACATTCTCCAGGGCAAGGACTTCGAGATTTATCCCGACTTCCCTACCGGGGGCTTCGCCGACTGCAGCAAGTACAACAAGGGCCAGAGGGGAGGCGTTGTGAAGGTCCGCGCAAAGATTGAGAAGCTCGACAAGAACACCATCGCAATCACCGAGATTCCTTTCGGCAGGACCACCCACAACATCATCGAGGACATACTCAAGGCCAAGGACAAGGGGAAAATCAAAATCAAGAAGATCGACGACCTGACCACAAGCCAGGCGAACATCGTCATACACCTTCCTAACGATGTCTCCCCTGACAAGACAATCGACGCCCTGTACGCATTCACGGGATGCGAGGTGTCAATATCCCCAAACGCCTGCGTGATTGTTGACAACAAGCCGCAGTTCCTCAATGTGGACGACATCCTCCGCTATGACACGGAGCACACCAGGGAACTCCTGCGCCAGGAACTCCAGTTGAGGATGGACGAACTTGAGAACGACTGGCACTACAGTTCACTGGAGAAGATATTCTTTGAGAACAAGGTGTACAAGGTGCTGGAGAGGGATTCCGCCTCGTGGGAGGAGCAGTTGGAGGAGACCTTTGAGAAGATGATGGAATTCCGCCATCTCCTGCAGAGGGAAATCACTCCCGAGGACATTCTGAAACTGGTCGAGAAGCCTGTGAAGAAGATCTCCAAATTCGATGTCAAGACGGTCGACGAGAAAATCAGGGGCATCGAGGATGAGATGGAGGAGGTCAGGAACAACCTCGACAACCTCACGGAATACACCATACAGTATTTCAGGAATCTGAAGAAGAAATACGGCAAAGGCCACGACAGGCTGACGGAAGTGACAAACTTCGAGAACATCGCCGTCACCCGTGTGGTCAACAACAACGCCAAACTCTACGCGAACAAGGCGGAGGGCTTCGTCGGAATCAACCTGAAGAAGGAGGACAATGCGGAATTCGTCTGCGACTGCTCCGACATGTCGGAAATCGTGGTCTTCAACAAGGACGGGAAATACCGAGTGACGAAGGTGAGCGACAAAGCCTTCTTCGGCAAGGACATCATCTATGTGGGCCTGTTCAACAGGAATGACTCGCGGACGATCTACAATGTCATCTACCGCGAGGGCAAGACCAGCCTGACCTACGCCAAGAGGTTCGCCATCGGCGGAGTCACCAGGGACAAGGAATACGACCTGACACAGGGCACTCCGGGTTCGGTCATCCTCTGGTTCACCGCCAACGGGAACGGCGAGGCGGAGACCGTCAAAATCTACCTGCGCCCGCGTCCGAAACTCAAGAAGCTCATTGACGAGTACGATTTCTCGCAGCTCGCCATCAAGGGCAGGGGCTCAAGGGGCAATGTGGTCAGCAAGAATCCGATACAGAGAATCCAACTGAAGAGCAAGGGAATCTCCACAATCGGGGGCAAGGACATCTGGTTCGACGCGGACATCCAGAGGCTCAACGAGGATTCGAGGGGTGTCTGGCTCGGACAGTTCAACACCGGGGACCACATCCTTGCCATTTTTGCAGACGGAACCTATTACACATCTTCATTCGACCTGAGCAACAGGTACCAAGGCGAGCTCCTCAGAATCGAGAAGTTCGATGCCGGGAAGACCTGGGCGGCCCTGTATTACGACGGAGGGTCAGGTTCGTTCTATGTCAAGAGGTTCGGCTTCGATGTCAGCGACAACACGCCTGTGTCGTTCATCTCCGATGCCAAAGGGTCGTACCTCGTTGCGGTCTGCGACGACCGCCACCCTCAGGCGGAAATCGTCTTCGGCGGGAAGTATGAGCACAGGGAGGCCGAGAAAATCGATGTGGAGGAGTTCATCGCCAAGAAGGGCCTTGCGGCAAAGGGCAAGAAGGCAAGCCAGTACGAGCTCAAGAGCGTCCGGTTCATCGAACCTCTGGTGAGGGAGGAAGACCTTCAGGAACAGGCTCAGGCACAGCCTTCAGAGGCGGAGAACCTTGCCGGAGAGGTCAATCAGGACGACATTCCGGACCCGATTGACGAGGGTCCTTCCGATGACGACCAGCCTACCTTGTTTTAGGGAAGGTCCATCCACTCGCACCGCCTGGTACGGATGACATTGAAGGAAAATCTATGACAATAGCCCTGAACGGATTTATGGGATGCGGAAAGAGCAGCGTGGGCAAAGCCCTCGCCGCTCTTCTGTCCTGTCCCCTCACCGACCTGGACACCTTCATAGAGGAAAGGGAGGGCAGGGGCATCCCGGAGATTTTCTCATCCGAGGGAGAGAAGGCCTTCAGAAAGATTGAGGAGAGGGCCCTCCGGGCAATTCTTCTTCAGCCCGAAGCAGGCAGCCCGCACGGCACGGCACAGAATCAGGATTCCGGGGATCAGGCAGGCAGGGATTTCCAATGGCGGGCCTGCGGGAGGAGAATCCTGTCCCTGGGAGGCGGGACTGTCACGACTGCGGAATGCGCATCGCTGGTGAAGAGACACACCTTCTGCATCTATCTGCGTGCAGGCATAGACACCCTTGTGCACAATCTTGAAAACGATTCGGCAAGCCGCCCGATGCTCAACTGCGGGCCGGATTCCCTGCGCGCCCGCATTGAGGAACTGATGGCGAAACGCTCCGCCATCTACGAAAACACAGCCTCACTGGTAATCGACATCGAGGACTTCCTTTCAGTTGAGACGGATGGAATTGATTTCACGGCACTTGCCCGCCACATTGCCGGCCTGTCTTTTTGACGTGCATCTTATCGGATTTCAGATGCCCAAAATCTGCATTTTATCGGAATTAAGCAACTCAAATTTTGCATTTTATCGGAATTTGAATATTTTGACTATCTTTGTATCAACAATTTAGGCAACTATGATTGAAGAGAGAATAATATTGCAAGTTCTTGCCGAACAAAGAGATGAGATTTTGGGGTACGATCCCTCGAAATGGGTATCCAGAAAAGAAGAATCCCTCTTCGAATTAGAAAGTTCCCTTG
>JBJEJS010000468.1:0-5428 GCA_051878235.1 Candidatus Cryptobacteroides sp. | reverse complement strand
TAACCATATATATTACAAATTGTAGGAAAGGGTCTTCTTCTTGTTCTTTCCGACCTTCACCTGGATTGAGAGGGAGTTAGGGTCATAGCCCTTGTCTGTGAATTTCGCAGAGACGGACTCCTCTCCCGGCTGATGCTTAGGATATATGACAGTTATGAAACGGATTGGGTCGTCGCTCTCCTTCTTCTGTTTGAAACTTGCGTCAATCCTCTGGACCTTCTTCATATAGTCGCTTGACTGCCAGCCTTTTTCCTTCTTCATCTGCATCTTCTCCATATCGTCGCAGAAACATTGCAGGTAGAAGTTGCTCTCTCCCTCGAAATTGGTGTGGAAATGCATATCCTCACGGCTGTTAGGCACATCCCCACGCGGCATCTGGTAATGCAGGTTAACCCATCCTTTCATCTTGCCGACAGCCTCATCGACAATCACGAAATATTTGCCGTCAACAAAGAAGACGGAACGGCGGTGGGTGAGGCTCTTATAACTCGGATGCTCGGTCACGAGAATCTGGACATCACCGTCAGGCTGCCACAGGAGGGTCTTGGACGGAACTTTGTCAACATCCTGGTCGTTCATAGTCAGGGTGTTGTGGTGGGATGAGGCGCGGAACCACTTCCTCCACTCCATAATCTCAGGGTCCTTGCCCTCATAGACATACGAGCCGGAATCCTGGAAGAGGCATTTGCCGTTGTACCACATCTCGAATGTGCCGAAGTCAGGCTGTGCGTGCCATTCGCCTGCAGGACCTGCTTTTACGACCATCTGGAGGGCATCCTCGCCCCAACCGTTGCGGAACACGAAGAATCCCGTGTCAAGGAAGCCTTTGGAAAGGTGGTCAGGAAGTGAGCCCTCCTGTCCTTCCGTAGCGAAATATCTGATGACCTGATTCTCAGGGAAGACCTTCTGCCATTTCTTGTAGTTGCCCAGCATCGTCTTCTTGGAAGTGATCTTCGCGTCGCTGAAGCAAGGGTTGGTGTAGTCAGGGAAGATGATGTCGGTGTAGAACATTATCATATTCTCAAGAGCGTCGGCATAACTCTGAGGGAAGTCATTGCGGAAACCGTTCAGGTCGGCAATCTGGAGGGACTTGTAGAAAATCTCTATTGTGGCGAGGTGGTAGTGAGGGTCAAGCTCGAAATGGCCGCCGTCAGGAAGCACCTGCTTCACAATCTCCTTGTTCAGAATCTCGACACCGCTCCTGCGCCAGGACTCCGCCTCCTTGAACTCAGGGAAGAAGGAGCCTGCCATCAGCATCCTCTGCGCCTCGAACAGAAGGTGGTTGCCCTGTGCCGAGTAGTTGCCGAGGATGTGCACGGCGTGCTTGTGATAGTTCACGAGGAATTCCGTGAGGAACTCAGGAGTGAATGAAGGGGAATCGACGAAAAGTTGGAACTGCAGGCACTGGTCCTGAAGACGGTGGCTCGTCTCAAGAGGCCTCCACGCGAAACGGGAGTTGTCGGCATCGCCCTTGAGGTTGTCGTCAGCCATCTCGTAGGCTGCCTTGTCGAGTTTCACAAGCGGATTCTTGCGGATCCAGTCGATGTATTCCAGAGTCCATTCCTTGGCATATTTCTCGTCACCGCTGATTCTGTAGGCCTTGCCCATAGGGGTGAACCATTTGTGGCGGTGGAGTTGCCAGCGGAGTTCGTTGTCCTGCACAGGCCAATATCTCCAGTCGATGTCCTCACCGTAGAAATATGACGGCTGGTAACCCTTGTGTGAGAAGAACTTGTGTTCAAGGGCCTCGTCAGCCATCTTCTGCTCGTCCTTGGCTATCTTGACCTTTTTAGGGTCCCTGATGTCAGGAGTGCAGATGTCCTTGCGGCCTCTGTAATAGTCCAGGAGGGCAGAGGCTGCGGAAGCGTCGTCACCCTGGGAGTGGAATGCCTTGACCTTTTCCAGACCCTTGTAGTCGAGGTTCAACATATCAAAGACTTCCGGCTTGAGTTCCTGTGCCCTGAGCGCAAATGCGCCGGCGAGAAGGAGCACTATGGAAAATATATATTTTTTCATATCTCAGAAATTAAAGATTCTTGTATTCAATGCCTTTGAGAGCCATATAACGCTTGATTGCCTCAAGATAGTAGTAGTCGGCATAGTTCAGAGGGGTGTCGATTTCCGACCCGTGGGCAAGGGAGCCTACGGAATGTTTCAGGACAAAGCCCTCGTTTGTGCCCGGAGCGGCAAGATAATCAGGTGAGGACAGGCTCTTGAGAATCTTCTCGGCATAGTCGAAATACCTCTGTCCGTCAGGCAGATATGTGCTGAGTTCGAAAAGGGCGCAGGCGGTAACGGCGGCGGCGGAAGCGTCACGTGGAGTCTCGTCGGACTGAGGAGCGTCATAATCCCAGTAAGGGATTGCGTCGGCGGTCGTCACGCGGCTCATTATCATATCGGCAATCTTCTGTGCAAATTCGAGATAGGCGGTGTCCGAAGTCTCGCGGTAGCACTCCGTGTAACCGTAAACTCCCCACGCCTGTCCGCGTGCCCAGGCGGAGTCGTCGCTCCTTCCCTGGAAGGTCTGCCTGCACTCAACCGTGCCGTCATTGTTGTAACTTATCACGTGCCAACTTGTGCAGTCGGGACGGAAGTGGTTCTTCAAAGTGGTGTTGGCGTGACGGATGGCTATCTCGCGGTAACGGCTGTCCCCTGTGAGCCTTTCGGCGGAGAACAGGAGTTCGAGATTCATCATATTGTCAATGATGACAGGATAGTTCCAGTCCCCGAAATCCCAGGAACGGATTGCCCCGATCTCCCCGTTGAAGCGGTCTGCGAGGTTGTCCGCAGTCTGGATGAGGGCTGACCTGACGCTGTCCGCAGGGGCAAGTCTGAGGGCGTGTCCGTAACTGCAGTTCATCATAAATCCGAGGTCGTGGGTCTTGGTGTATTCCCTGATAGGGTACATTATGTTGGTGTATTCGACAGCGCGGTCAAAGCACTCCCCGTCCCCTGTCAGTTCGTACATATACCAGAGCGACCCCGGGAAGAATCCGCTGGTCCAGTCATAGATGTCGCAGAGGCGGAGAGTCCCGAGTATGTCCTCCGAAGGCTGTGCCCTGAAATAATCCACCTTGTCGTACGCCACAGGCCCGAGTTGGCGGGCAAGAAAATCAAGGTCATATCCGACCCAGATGGCACGCGGCATCATCCCCGTCCCGTGCACTCTCTCCGCTGTTGTGAGCAGTTGGGTGTGGGCGGTGTCAATTCCGTTCTTCAGCCACGAATAATCTTCCTTTGTCGCGCAACCGGCCGCAGCAAGGGCGGCTGAGGCGACCACTAAATATTTACAAATCCTGTTCATTATTATGTGTGTTATCAATTATTACCAACCAGGGTTCTGCTTGAACTGAGGGCAGAGGTCCTTCTCGCGCTGAGGGATTGGAAGGAGTTCGCTCTTGTTCTTCTGAGTGTATCTGGCAACGACATAGTTGTAGGAATTGCTGTTGGAACTCCAGTCCCACCATGCGCGCAGGGCATCATCCGTCTCACAGATGGTCTCGTAGTAGATTCCCCACCTGACGAGGTCTGTGCGTCTGTGTCCCTCGAAGGCGAGTTCCCAGGCCCTCTCGTCGCGGATTGCCTTGCGGAATCCCTCATAGTCGAGGCCGGAGATGTCGCAGACGGAAGTGCCGGACGGATTCCCGTAGCCACGGCGGCGGACCTTGTTCAGGGCGGCGTAAGCCTCGGTCGTCGGACCGCCCTTCCACTCGTTCATAGCCTCCGCATAAAGGAGAAGGACATCGGCATAACGGAGGAAGTACCAGTTGACATTCGACTTGTCGTTGTTTATCATCTTGTTGGCAGCCTCCACATATTTCACCACATCCCATTTTGCAGGAGTGTAGTTCTGTTTCTCCTTCTGCTTCTTCAGAGGGTTGGCGTCATTTGTGGCGGCAGAGGCATCCGTCCCCACCCAGTACTGCCAGTCGTCATTATAGCGATAGTTGGCGACGGAAAGGTCACAACGGAGGTCCTTGCCCGCAGAACGCTCGCGCCAGTCGACCACAAAGGTGTGCACTACCTTCATGTTTCCCGCGCAACTGCCTCTCTCGCCTGCTATGGCGGTGGTCCTCACGCCGTTCCATTTGCCGATACGCCCGCAAGGGTCGGAGGAGCCGCTTCCTGTGGTAGGGCTGTAGAAGGAAATCTCGATGAGACTTTCGGTAGGGTCCCATATCCCGTTGCAGGTGTTCTTCCAAAGTTGTTCATAGTCAGGGAGAAGATCGTGCTTTCCGGAATATATGAGCCTCTCGGCGATTTTCGCCGCAGCCTCCCATTTGGTGGCATCCTGCACCGGCCAGCCTGCCCAGGTGCAGTACACCTTGGCGAGCAGACCCATAGCCGCGCCTTTGGAGAAGCGGTAGCGTGAATCTGAGCGGTATTTGTCGTCAACGGCGTAAGGGAGCACCTCGATGGCATAGAGAAGGTCCTGTTCGATGAACTCATAGACCTCGGCAGGGTCGGCCTGGACAAATGTCGAAGGGTCGGCGTATGACATCGCCGTGTTCTTCATAAGAGGGATGCTGTTCCACCTGCGGACAAGTTCGAAATAGCACATCGCACGCAGGCACCTCGCCTCCGCTATGTAGAGGACTCCGAGGGTATAGTCAGTCTCATTGTAGGTGTCAATCTTCTCGGATATGCCCTCGAGGAAGTCGTTTGCCCTGTATATGCACTTGTAAAGTGTCCTCCAGGTCTCCTGAATCTCGGACTGGGTCGTCGGGAAGGCGTTGGTCGGGATGATGCGCCAGTTCTCCGTCGTGCTTCCCTCGACCTGGGATATGTCTGTTCCCATATTCAGGAGGAAGGAAAGGTTCATCGAATATCCTGCATCCTCGATGAGGGTGCGGTACGCGCCGAGCAGGACGGTCTGCGCCTCGTCCGCGTTGTTCAGATAGGTGTCTTTCTCTATTTCCGTATAGCTCTGCTCCTTGAGGAAGTTGCAGGAGACGGCGCAGGCCAGGCACAGGAAGGCGAGGAATATATTATATATATGTTTCATATCTGCTGTATGTTTCATATCCACAAGAATTAAAATTGGAGGTCAAGTCCGATTGTGAAGACTCTGCTTCGAGGATATGCGCCCCAGTCGAGACCCGGTGTCATAGGGTTGCTTCCTGACGTGCTGACCTCAGGGTCGTAACCGCTGTAGTTGTCTATGCAGAACAGGTTCTGGGCGGAGGCATATATCCTGAGTTTGGAAATCTTCGCCTTCTCGGTCCATTTGCGAGGGAAAGTGTAGCCGAGGGTCACATTCTTGAGCCTCAGGAAAGAGCCGTCCTCGATGAAACGGGAATAGACATCGTTGGTGATGTAGCCGTCGTGCTTCGGAACTGTGTTGGAAGCGTTGGTGGCGCTCCAGCGGTCAGCCACCTCAGCAAGCATATTGCGCCTTCCTGAACGGGTCTGGGTGGCATAGAGGCGG
>JBJEJS010000467.1:0-5438 GCA_051878235.1 Candidatus Cryptobacteroides sp. | reverse complement strand
CATCCATCTGATTCCGTATATCCTCAACCTTGCAGAACTCCAAAGGTCCGCCTATACCCATACCGGCATTGTTGATGAACACATCCAGCGTCCCTTCCGTCATCTCCATCACCCTGTCAAATGCCGCAGCCACCTGGGAATCATCCCTGACATCAGCATTCACATAAATAATCCCTTCCATCGGCTCAACCTCCCGCCGGACAGTACCATATACCTCGTGCCCCTGCCCTGCAAGTGCCTGTGCCATAGCCTTTCCGAATCCGGACGAAACTCCCGTTACAAGTATCTTCATTTTCTTATGTCTATATTTACTTAATATATAAGATATATTCCTGATATATATAAGATATATTTCCGTAAAAATATGGAATTTTCCGTAAACGAGGAAAAATGCCATATATTTGCATATATAATGAATGAACAACCGGCAAATGAGCAATATCCTTAAATCCAAAATGTCGCAGGCCGCAGACCCGTCGCAGGTCGCGGGTCTTTCCAGATTCTTCAAGACTGGCAAGGGACAGTATGGTGAAGGCGACCGTTTCCTCGGAATCAAGGTCCCCGTGACCAGGAGCATAATAAAGGACTGTTGGAAAGACACCTCTTTTGAGGATCTTGAGGACTGCATCACCTCGGAATATCACGAAATACGACTTGCCGCCCTCCTGTGCCTGGTCAAGATTTTCAACAGCGCAAAATCCGACACGGAGCTCAGGAGCAGATGCATAGATTTCTATCTTTCCCATACCGGGAACATCAACAATTGGGATCTCGTGGACCTCAGTTGCTATGAATTGCTGGGCAGATGGCTGTTGGACAAGGACCGTTCCATCCTGTACCGCCTCGCCGAAAACGGGCCTACAATCTGGGAACAGAGAATCGGCATCGTCAGCACAATGGCCTTCATCCGTAACGGCCAGTTTGACGACACATATTCAATTTCCGAGATATTCCTGAAGAAGCCCGCACCCCTCCACGACCTGTTGCAGAAAGCCGTCGGATGGCTCCTCCGCGAAGCCGGGAAACGCGATGAGCAAAGGTTGGTCCTCTGGCTGAAGACCAACTGGAACTCAATGCCGTCCACAATGAGGCGCTATGCTACGGAAAAACTCACTCCCGGGCAGATCGCCCATATCTCCCTAAAAGAGTGAGTCCTGATCCTCTGCCCGAGAACCTGCCAAAGAGACTCAATCGACTGTCACACAATCAATCTGAAGCCATCCGCTGTCGTTCTTGGAAGCGTGGCGGTTGCAGAAGAAACCGAATTTGGCACCTGTCCATTTGCCGGGACGGGCCGTGAAGCGGTAGGAGTCATCCGGAAGAGGAAGCCACTTCCTGCCGTCAAGGCTGTACAGGAAACGGCAGACAGCAGCAGGGACATCGCCCTTGCGCTCTTTCGGGCTTACCGAAACCCTCAGCCACAGACAGGTCTCGCTATAGGCTAGAGGCGGTACAGGAGGGACTGTCGAAGACATATATTTGTCTGAATACGGCAACGGGAGAGGGTCGGAAATGAGAGGGACAGCGGCAAGCACGGATTCCCCGGAGCCTTGCAGGGCATCCCTGCATTCCACAGCCTGCAGCACGACACCGTCTTTTGTGTCAACCAGCCTCAACGCAAAATAGTCAAGCCCGAACACCGTCAGACCGCCGTTCTCGCCCTTCTCCTTGAGTTGTGGATTCGGGACGAAACGCACTTTGGCGGTGACGGTGAACTTGTCGGCGGGGAACTTCTGGAGAAGAAGATTAGGAGAGTCGGAGAGGTTGCGCCAGGACTCCGCCTGTTCCACAGAATACAACTTCAGCGCACCTTTGCAGCCGGCATTCCCGCCGCAGTCCGCCTCTGCAGATTCGCCGTCACAGCCCGCCGCAGCGCCAGGTCCGACGAAACACCAATAAGGCGAAGGCACTCCGTTCCACTGCCATTGACGCCCCAAATCGACAGAGAGGAAATCATCGCTTTCCGCAGGCTGAACAGTGCCGCTTCCTTTCAGGGACGGCTTGCGGAACTTCATCACAGGCTCTCCGACACCGTCACCATCCTTGTCAGTCCCGATCACAGGCCAGTCCTCGTCCGTCCAGGCCATAGGCTGGAGATGCACCACACGGCCATAGGCATCCTTGTCCTGAAAATGGAGAAACCAATGTTCCCCGGAAGGAGTGTCAACCCAAGCCCCCTGGTGAGGTCCGTTCACGGAGGATGCCCCCTGGGCCATCACGACTCTTTCGCTATATGGTCCGTAAGGGTGTTCCGCCCTCAGGACCACCTGCCATCCGGTAGGCACCCCTCCCGCAGGAGAGAATATATAATAATGTCCCCTGAACTTGTAGAATTTCGTCCCTTCGATAGTCGGCTGGGTGCGGTGACCGTCATAAACGATCCTGCCGGAAGACAGTAAGGAAGTCCCGTCCAAAGACATCGGAGCCACGAACATCACGCTCTTGTTCCCCGCCCTGCTGCCTGCGCAGCCGAATGACAGCCAAGCCTTCCCGTCATCGTCCCACAACGGGCACGGGTCGATGAAACCTTTTGCCTTCACCACCCAGACAGGGTCCTCCCATATCCCCGAAGGATCGGAAGTCTTGACCATAAATATGCCCCTGTCGGGATCTCCGCAATAAATATAGAACTCGCCGGCGTGATACCTTATCGCCGGCGCCCACACCCCGTTGCCGTGCTGAGGCACCGTTTTCCACTCCAGGGCGTCAGGTACCGCAGACAGGTCCGCCCTCATCCCGTGTCCCAAAGCCTCCCAAGGCCTCGAATCGGACCACGAATCTCCAGGATAGTCCCTCAGCGCGGCCCCGATGATCTCCCAGTTCACAAGATCGGTCGAGTGGAGGATCTGGAGTCCGGGAAAACAGCAGAATGAGGATGAGGTCATATAATAGTCGTCACCGACACGGCACACATCAGGGTCGGAATAGTCGGCATTGATCACAGGATTGACATAATGCGTCCCCCTGTCGGGATTCCAGGCAGACGACACTCCCTGTGCAGCCGACGGGCTATGCCCAACCGAAAAAAGCGCCAGCAGCGCAACCCCTGTCATAAGGCGTAGATTTTCAACTTTCATCATATTCAATATTATATGAGTCTTACTTTCCCTCTGCAAATATATGCGTAAATTTCCAAAAGAGACTTTTCTCCAGCGCATAAAACCGCGTTTGTGACAAAATGACCTGCACTCTGTTACATATCTGCCCCATAATTTTTCCCGCCGATTTCGACCTTTGCACCAGAAACTGATAACCGTCACATAACCGATGAACACGCAGATCACAGACCGCGCAAAGAGACGCCGGGACGAAATTGTCGTCCGGGCTTTCCGTAGTCTGTATTCTCCTCTGTGCGGCTATGTCAGGAAATGGGTCGGCGACATTTATGAGGTGGAGGACCTGGTGCCTTGGTGGGACTTCAACGACCCTTGCATCCCGCAAGTGTCGCGCGACGCCTCCGCAGGAAATAGAGAGCGTGGAGAGAACTCCGGCCACCCCACAACAATGAACAAGACCAGAATATTCCTGACAGCCCTGCTCTGCGCATCATCCTTTATGATGCAGGCACAGACACAAAACTCACTCACAACCTACCCTGCCCCGGAAGGCATGGAAATGACGGAAGACTTCGAGGTGAAGGTCCGCATCCCAGGGGGCGGATGGCAGGATGTCCCGACCCATATGGTGAAGGTGGATGAAGTGCGGGGCACAAGGCATTGCATAGAGAAGGCCTCGCTTACATATTTCGACTTTGAAGGCGAGGTTGAGGTCCGTGTCACATCGGTCGGGGGTCCTGTCAATGGAGCACGCATCCGTCCCCTGTCATACGGCATAGTCCCCAAGGTTGAGGGCAACACCCTGACATTCACCCTCGACAAGCCGCGCAACCTTTCAGTCAAGGTGGACGGCGACATCTTCCACAACCTCCACCTGTTCGCAAACCCCGAGGACTGCACCACCGTCTATGCGACGCGCCTCGGGCATAAGGGAGGAGGCGGCAACATCACAATGCGGAGACAACATTCTCGTGCGCAATGTGGTCTTTGAAGACATCAGGGTGGAGGATTTCCGTCAGGGGCAGCTCCTGCATCTGAAGGTGTGCTTCAACGACAAATACTGCAATGCCCCTGGACGGGGCATTGACAATGTGCTTTTCAGGAATGTCACCTGCAACGGGACCCGCTCGGAGATGTCCGTCATCTGCGGCTACTCCCCTGAGAGGAAAGTGACCAATGTCCGTTTCGAGAATCTTGTCATCAACGGAGAACTCATCCACGACGGGATGGACGGCAAGCCCAAATGGTACAAGACAGCGGATATGGCACGGATCTTCATAGGTCCGAATGCCGATATCCCTGTCTTCTCAAAATGATTCCCGTGCCTACCAGATGACGACCCTTTCGGATTCAGGACGGAACATCGCATCGCCCTCCCCGATGCCGAAGGCCTCGAAGAAAGTGTCGAGGTTGCGCAGGGTGGCATTCACACGGTTCTCTCCGAGGGAATGCACATCCAGGAGTGTCAGGCGGGCCTCCTCCTGAGGAGTTATGTTCTGTGCCCAAAGGGTGGCATAAGCAAGGTAGAAACGCTGCTCGGCCGTGAAGCCGTCGATGTCCTGCGGGCGGCTGCCCCCAAAGGAATTCTGCAAGGCGGTGTAGGCAATCCTCAGACCTCCCTGGTCGGCTATGTTCTCCCCGAGGGTCGCCGCGCCGTTGGCCATCAGGCCCGGCTGGATCTCCACCTGGTTGAACTGGTCCACAAGTCCCTGTGCCCTTGTCTTGAACGCCTCTGAATCAGCCTCGGTCCACCAGTCGTTCATATTTCCGTCCTTGTCGAAAAGACGTCCCTGGTCGTCAAAGCCGTGAGTCATCTCGTGGCTGATGACAACTCCGATCGCCCCGTAGTTGACCGCATCGTCAGCATCAGTATTGAAGAATGGCGGCTGGAGGATGCCCGCAGGGAAACAGATTTCGTTGGTGGTAGGATTATAGTAGGCGTTAACCGTCTGAGGGGTCATCCCCCACTCAGCCTTGTCAACAGGCTTGCCGAGTTTGGAGAGGTTCTCCGCAACATACCATTTGGAAGCGGCAAGAAGATTCTCATAATATGAAAGGGCAGGGTCGATTTCAAGGGTCGTGTAGTCCTTCCATTTGTCAGGATAGCCGATTTTGACCGTGAATGCGGAAAGTTTCTCCTGGGCCTTCGCCTTTGTCTCCCCGCTCATCCAGTCAAGAGCCTCAACCCTCTGGCCTAATGCCGTCTGGATGTTCCTTACCATCTGGAGCATCCTCTGCTTGTCCTTCTCAGGGAAATATTTCTTCACATACATCTGGCCGACGGCCTCTCCGAGTATGCCGTTAGGAGCCTGCATAGCCCTCTTCCAACGAGGCTTCTGCTCCTGCACGCCTGCAAGCTGCTTCGAGAAGAATTCGAATGAG
>JBJEJS010000466.1:0-5571 GCA_051878235.1 Candidatus Cryptobacteroides sp. | reverse complement strand
AGGTCGTCCACGATGGCGAGGGCGGTTAGGAACACCTTGATTCCCGCAGGGACCCTGTCACCGAGGATTGAAAGCACTCCTACGGCAAATGCTATGTCTGTCGCCATCGGGATTCCCCATCCGTGCGCCGTGTCAGGATTGCCGTGATTGAAGATGGAGAAGATGAGGGCGGGGACTATCATACCCCCCAATGCCGCCATTATCGGCAGGATTGACCTCCTGACGGAGGAGAGCTGCCCCACAAGTATCTCCCGTTTGATCTCCAGACCGACGACAAAGAAGAATACCGCCATCAGAGCGTCGTTAACCCAATTCCTGAGGGTCATTTCAAGGGAGAAACTTCCGATGTTGAGGCTGGCGTTCAAGTCCCACATCTTGTCGAACCATTGTCCGCCCGGGACAGTCGCCATCACCACCGCAATGATGGCGCAGACCAGAAGCAAGATTCCTCCCGTCGCCTCATTGTGCATGAAGTTGTCGAAAATATGCACTATTTCCCGGTTCCTGTACTGTGATATGTTCCCTTCCGCAGTACTACCACCATTTTTAGAAGCCATTGTCTTAATCTCCTTTTAGTTAACTTTTGCGTGTCGCCACCTAAAAGAAGCCCGTTCAGGGCAATTCTCCCCACTTTCGTAGAGAGAACTTGCAAAGGTACAAATAAAAAAGACCAATAAAAATTTGTTAGGTAGAAATTATTGTTTTAATTTAGGAATTTGAAAAATAAGTCGCTTCAGACCTGAATGGGACTTCCGATGCCGGATTGCCCTTCATTATGATGCGGGCTGTTTTTCGGAAATTCCTTATTGGATTATTGTAAATGACTATGGAAATCAGTTCAGCGGATCTTCATCTGAAATTGAAGGAATTCTTCGGCTTCGACACATTCAAGGAAGGCCAGGAGGAAATCATAACCCATCTTGTGGGAGGCAGGAACGCCTTTGTGCTTATGCCTACGGGAGGTGGCAAGTCCCTCTGCTATCAGTTGCCTGCCCTTGTGATGGACGGCACGGCGATAGTGATTTCCCCCCTGATTGCCCTTATGAAGAATCAGGTGGATGCCATCAGGGGCTTTGTGGACGGCAAGGACGGCATAGCCCATTTCCTGAACTCCTCCCTTTCCAAGACCCAGATAACCGAAGTCAAGGAAGACCTCCTTTCGGGAGTGACGAAACTGCTTTATGTCGCGCCGGAATCGCTGACCAAGGCCGAGAACATAGCCATCCTAAAGGAAATAAAAATATCTTTCTATGCTGTTGACGAGGCGCACTGCATCTCCGAGTGGGGACACGACTTCAGGCCTGAATACCGCCGCATCAGGGCGATAATCGACGAAATAGGCAAGGCCCCTCTGATAGCCCTCACCGCCACCGCAACGCCCAAGGTCCAGAGCGACATCCTCAAGAATCTCGGAATGTCGGACGCGAAGGTCTTCAAGTCCTCGTTCAACAGGCCCAACCTGTATTATGAAATAAGGGACAAGTCCGACCCGAAAAGGGAGATAATAAAGTTCATAAAACAGCATCCGCGCCGTTCAGGCATAATATATTGCCTGAGCCGCAAGAAAGTTGAGGAACTTGCTGAACTGTTGAACATCAATGGCATAAAGGCACTTCCGTACCACGCTGGCCTCGACGCGAAGACCAGGGCGGAGAATCAGGACCGTTTCCTGATGGAGGATGTGGATGTGATTGTGGCGACCATCGCCTTCGGTATGGGCATAGACAAGCCTGATGTTCGTTTCGTGATACATTATGACATCCCGAAAAGCATAGAGGGCTATTACCAGGAGACAGGGCGCGCGGGAAGGGACGGCAAGGAGGGAATCTGCATAGCGTTCTACAGCGAGAAGGACATCCGCAAACTGGAGAAGTTTATGCAGGGCAAGCCGATAGCCGAGCAGGAAATCGGAAAGCAACTGCTGATGGAGACGGTCTCTTACGCCGAGTCTAACCAGTGCCGCAGGAAGTTGCTGCTCAATTATTTCGGCGAGGACTACACCAAGGACAACTGCGGGGCTTGCGACAACTGCCTGCATCCTAAGGCCACCTTCGACGGGAAAGAGGATATGTGTCTGTTGATGGACCTCATCCTGTCGATGCCTGAGCACTTCAAGGCGGAATATCTCGCCAATATCCTGGCGGGTGTCTCAAATTCACTTATAAAATCCTACAAGCACGACCGTTCCGAATTTTTCGGCGCGGGTAAGCCGCACACCGTGAAATTCTGGCTCGCAGTCATCAGGCAGGGGCTTCTTCTGCATCTTCTTGACAAGGAGATAGAGTCTTACGGGCTTATATCCGTTTCTGAGAACGGAATGGTATTCCACAATGCCCCATATTCCATAAGCCTGACACAGGACAGGGAATTTGCCGAAGGCGAGGATGATGACGATGACATCTCAGCAGCCGTCCCGAAGGGGGGCGGTGGAGACCAGATGCTCCTGTCGATGCTCAAGGACCTCCGCAAGTCGATGTCAAAGAGGCTGAACATCCAGCAGTGGGTGATTTTCAGCGACGCTTCCCTTGAGGATATGTCGATACTTTATCCAGTCACATACGATGAACTCAAGAACTGTCAGGGAGTCGGTGAAGGCAAGGCGAGGAAATTCGGCAAGGAGTTCATCGAACTGATTGGCAAGTATGTGGAGGAAAATGAAATAGACCGTCCGGACGATTTCGTGCTCAAGACCACCCCGGGCAAATCCGCCAACAAGGTGTTCATCATCCAGAGCATCGACCGCAAGCTTCCCCTTGATGACATCGCCTCCGACAAGGGTCTTGATATGGATGAACTCCTGACGGAAATCGAGGCGATTGTCTGCTCGGGTACGAAATTGAACATCGACTACTACATCGACCAGGCTTTGGACGAGGAAGTGGTGGATGACATCTACGACTACTTCAGGAACGAGGCGCAGTCCGATTCAATCAGCGAGGCTCTCGAAGAACTCGGTCCGGACTACGACGAGCAGGACATCCGTATAGTCCGCATCAAATTCCTCTGCGAAGTCGCCAACTGATGGTGATTTTCCCCGCCCAATCGGTGATGTCTCCGGTTACGGAAGGACCCAATGGATTTTGAGGCCTTTTCTTTCCATACCCCGGAACCAGGTCATCTGCCTTTTGGCGAACTGGTGGATGGCTGTGGCGAGTTGTCCGCGCATCTGTCCGAATGAGAGACGGTCTGTGAGGTAAAGCGTGACGAACTTGTATTCCAGACCGTAATAAATCAGGTCTTCTGCAGGGATTCCGCTCTCCAGCAGTCCCCTGATTTCCTCAATCATACCCTCCTCAAGCCTTGCGTCCAGTCTCGCGTCGATTTTCGCCACCCTCTCCTCACGGCTGACCAAAGTGCCGATGTAGAAGGTGTCCTTTGGCAGGAAAGCGGAACGCCTAACCGGATGCTCCGACTCGTAGATTGCGATTTCAAGGGCCCTGATGAGCCTTTTCCTGGTGTCGTAGTCGGTGGTGTTGTGAAGGGTCTTGAGGGAAGCGAGCATAGCGGTCAGTTCCTCATCGCTTTTCTTCTCCAGCTCTTCCCTGAGGGAAGGGTTTGCGGGCACATCCGGAAGGGAATATCCGCAGGTCGCCGCCTCGATGTAAAGCCCTGAGCCGCCGCACAATATCGGAATCCCTCCACGGGAGCGTATGTCGTTGTACGCCCTCTCGAAGTCCCTCTGGTACTCATATATGTTGTACTTCATGCCTGCGGGGACGATGTCAGTCAGATGCACAGGTATTTCTCCGTATTCCCCGAGATCCTTTCCCGTCCCGATGTCCATCCCCCTGTAAACCTGCCTTGAGTCCGCAGATATTATTTCAGCCCCGGCAAGGCCCTTCCTGTCGGGCATCCCGTTAAGCATTGCATTGATTTCCCTCGCAGCCCTGACGGCATAACGGGTCTTTCCTGATGCAGTCGGACCGAGAACGCAGATGAGGTCTGTGCCGCCGTCGAGATACATCTTCGCGATGCTCCTGATGTCGATGTCCTCCGCCTCGGGAAGGGCGGCGGGAGGAGGTATAGGAATGAATTCTTTTTTCCCCATAAGTTCCGTAAATGTACAATAACAGTATTTTATTCAAATATAGTAAAAAATTCATATATTTGTTGCGATATACCTTTATGACAACAAACAGACTGACTATGAATATACGGAATTCTCTTATTGTGTTGATCTGCACGGTGATTTTTGGGGGCGCATATCTTGTCCCTGCTGCAGCCCAGGAAAAAAAGATATATCTCACGCCGATGGTCTCCGATGCGATCGGCATTCCTGAAGCGTCACAGAAGACTCTTCTCCACAAATTGAACCAGATGGCGCTCCAGAACGGTATGGCGGCACAGGAAGGGAATTTTGTCCTGACTGCTTCCGTCAGCGTGATAGGGCGCGAGGAAGTCCCGACCGCTCCTCCGCAACTGGCGGTCAAGGCCGAGGTTATGTTGTATGTCGTGAATCTTCTGGATAATATAGTGGTCGCTGAGAACTCGATTACCGTCAGAGGGGTTGACTCCAATGAGAGCAAGGCATATACCCGTGCGATTAACCAGATAAATCCGCGCTCGGCGCAGGTGCAGGAATTTGTCGCCCAGGCGAAGAAGAACATAATACAGTATTATTCCGACAAGGCGGAGACATTGATGGCAAAGGCCCGTTCTCTCTCTGCCAAAGGACAGTATCCGGAGGCCCTCGCCGCCCTGGACCCGATTCCGGAAGAGGTCCCCGCGTATTCCGCCGTGTCTGCCCTAAAGGATGAAATCTTCTTCCAATGGGTTGAGACCCAAGCGACAGCGTTGATTGAGGTGGCAAAGAAGGACATCGCTCTCGGAAAATATGAAGAAGCCTATGAGTCCCTGCTTGCCGTCAGTCCGCTGAGTTCCCGTTTTTCTGAAGTCCAGGAATTGTCCGCAGATATAGACAGAAGGAGGGTTGAGGCGGAGAAGGCCGCTGCGGAAGTGAAGAAACTTGAGCTGGAGACGGCAAAGGCCCAGGCGGAAGCAACCGCAAGGGAAAAAGAGGCCGAGATAGCCCAGGCTGAGGCTTCCAAGGCCCAGGCCCAGGCAACTCTTGCCCAGGCGAACGCGCAGGCTGCACTCTCGGAGGCGCAGATGATTGCGCTCAAGGGTATGAGCGAGCAGATGGGCCAACTTTCAGGGAAAGCCCAGAAGGCGGCGGTTGACCAGTCGTTCAGGCTCGCAAGCCAGATGGCGGGTGTCTCACAGGCAGTTGCCGAGGCAAAGCCTGAGCAGACAATGGAAGAGAAGACCGAGTCCCTGAAGAAATTCCTGCTCGGCAAGATGTATAAAGCGTAATAATTCAGAAATATGAAATGTCCAGTTTGCGGAGAGGAACTCCCGCTTCTTTCAAAAGTCTGCCCGGTTTGCGGGTATGTCGCTGACGGTGGGGACGGCAATTCCCCTAAGGCCGAGGAAATCATCTCCTCCCTTGAGTCCAGGTTGTCAGCCCTAAAACAGTTGCCGCTTCCGACCTTCGGGCAGAGCCTCAAGACAGTGATGGTGTATGCCTGTCCTGTGCTTGCCCTTTTGTGTCTGGTGTTCGCCCTTTTGAGC
>JBJEJS010000465.1:0-5580 GCA_051878235.1 Candidatus Cryptobacteroides sp. | reverse complement strand
TGTCCCTGTGTCATCCGGTTCAGGTTTCACGACCGCGAATATGAACATCGGATCGATGCAGAACACCGGTTTTGAGGCAAGCGTCTCATCAAGGAGGCAGTTCGCCAGCGGATTCTCCTACGGGGTCAGCGCGAACATCTCCCTGAACAGGAACAAGGTGCTCTCCCTCGGTGACGAGGGCGCGCCTATCATCAAGGCCGCCGACTACGCCGGAGCATATTACATCACCAAGATCGGAGAGCCTGTAGGATGCTACTACCTCCTCATCCAGGACGGAATCTTCCACAACCAGGAGGAACTCGACAGTTATCCTCATTTCGAGACGACCCAGGTCGGAGACTTCCGCTTCGTCGATGTTGACGGGGACGGTGTCCTTGAGCAGGACGAGGACCGTGCGATTGTGGGCAACTATATGCCTGACTTCTACTACGGATTCAGCATCAACCTCGGCTACAAGGGCTTCGACTTCGCCGCAGACTTCCAGGGAGTTTACGGAAACGAGATCCTCAACCTTGAAAGGCGCTACCTCCTCAATATGGAAGGCTCCTCAAATATGATGAAGGAATCCCTCCAGCGTTTCCCTTACGGAGAACTCAACCGCGCGACAAGGAAGTCCACAGGAAACAACGGAGCATCAACCTCGACCTTCCATCTTGAGGACGGCTCCTACCTGCGCCTGCAGAACCTGTCCATCGGATATACCATCCCTTCAAGGTGCTTCAAGAAGAAGATTTCCGGATTCAGGATCTATCTCCAGGGCTCCAACCTCTTCACACTCACCCACTACACAGGCTACAACCCTGAGGTCAACAGGAACTCCTCAGACGCCCTCCGTCCTGGTGAGGACTACTGTTCATACCCTCTTCCACGCACATTCAGTGTAGGAATCAACATCAATCTTTAATGGCTATGAAGAAAATATCATATCTGACCGCCATTGTGGCGGCAATCCTCACCCTCGGCTCCTGCGGAGAGAAATTCTTCGAACAGTATCCGAGCAACAGCGTGACCGAGGGCAATTTCTACCAGAGTGAGGATGACTTCAACCAGGGGGTCTATTCCTGCTATTACAAACTGAAGACCGGCATCGGCTGGTTCATCAACGAACTCAGTTACAGGGCTGACGAATGCCAGCTCGAATCAATGGCGGTCTCAACCCAGGACCGCTACGACCTCGACCATTTTGCGGTGCACTCGTCCAACGCTCTCCTCGAGACCGAGTGGAACGCCTGGTACAACGGAATCTACCGCTGCAACGATGTGCTTGACCATATGCCTGCCGAAGTCAGCGGGAATATGGCAGTCTATCGCGGAGAATGTCTGTTCATCAGAAGTTGGCATTACTACAACCTCTACATCACCTTCGGCGTTGTTCCGATTGTGACCAAGGTGGAGACTCCGGGTGACTCGAAACTCATCCCGCGCTGCACAGAGGAGCAGATGTACGAGCGTCTGTACACCGACCTCACAGAGGCTGCGTCCCTCCTGCCGGCATCCCGTTCGACAGAGAAGGGAAGGGTCTGCGACATCGCCGCCTGGACTCTCCTCGCCAAGGCTCAACTTGTCTTCGGTAAATATGACGAAGCAATCGAGAGTCTCAAAAAGGCAAAGGAGAATCCGAACTTCGGTCTTGCGGGAGCAAGTATGGATCCTTTCAATGTCAACAACAAACTCAACAAGGAAATCATTTTCGCGGCCTGCTACGACAAGTCCAACGATGCCGGACACGGCTACTGGCATTCTTCCAACACGGGTGTCGAGGCTGACAGGGAGAATCCTACAAAGGTGTTCAAGCAACTTTTCAGCGCATCCGACGCACGCGCCAATATGATCAATTTCACGAAGATCTCGTCTTCCGTATATGCGATGAACAAGTGGTATGACACCTACGACGCGACCTACACCACAATCGTGGGCAATGACTTTCCTTTCCTGAGATATGCCGACATCGAACTGATGTATGCCGAGGCGCTCTGGCGTCAGGGACACACCGCCGATGCCTGCACATACCTGAACAAGACAAGAGGAAGGGCAGGTCTGGCCACCTTCAGCACGAATGATCCGGATGCCTTCGTGAAGGAACTTGCAGACGAGAGGGCAAGGGAGTTCTGCTTCGAGGGTCAAAGATGGTATGACCTCGTGCGCCTCGGGCTTGCTGTGGATTACTTCTCATCCCTCGGCTACAATGTTGACTCCCATCATCTTTTGATGCCTATACCTCAGTCACAGATAGAGATTTACAACAATTCCTCCATCCTCTGGCAGAATCCGGGCTTCTAAAAATATAGCGTAACTGAAAATTTTTGAAATATGAAAAATATAATCAAATATGTCGTTGTCCTGTTATGTGCGGCATCCGTCCTTTCGTCCTGCTGGAAAGACGAAATTGTCAGGGCGGGGGCAGACAGGCGTCAGGTCAGCAGTTTCACGGCTGTTGCCGGGGACGAGCAGGTGACTCTGGAATGGACGCTGCCTGAGAATGTCGCTGCGGACGACTTCATCATCACCTACACGGATGAGAACTCACAGACCGTGAAGGTCAACACCGGTGCGGTTTACGAGTATCTACTTGAGAATCTGGTCAATGACCTTGAGTACAACTTCTCAATCCAGGCGGTTTACGGGACACTCGTCTCAGGAAAGGTCTCCGCAAAGGCGACCCCAAAGACCACCCGTTTCGAATTGACCGACCTTTTCGCCGACGCGGGGAACACAAAGGTCACCCTCTCCTGGAGCAAACCTGCAGACAATGTCAAGGACTACACCCTGACATATTCAGGCGAAGGAGTGCAGGGCAAGACAGTCACAATCGGAAAGGATGTGACCGAATATGTGGTCGAGAATCTTGAGAATGACATCAACTACACATTCACAATCGTGGTGAACTATCCTAACGGGCAGTCCTTCCCGAGCACGGTGAAGGCTATGCCGCTGGATGCCGTAGTGTTCTGGCTCAGCCAGACGACCGCCGCCAAGAACCAGCCGATAACCTTCAATTTCAACACAGTTGACTTCCCTACAGCGACCGACATCAAATGGACCTTCCCGGGCGGAGAAATCCTCTACGGAGCAGAAGTGAGCCAGGGCATCAGTTCGACCGGGACCCAGACTGTGGTGCTCAGTGCGAATGTGGGCGGAAAGGAAAAGACCTGGAACATAGAGGTCGAAATCCGCGAATATGTGGTCAACTACTCCGATTTCGGAAGCAACGGCAGCGGCTTCAAGGCTGTGGTCCCTGTGTTCTCACCTGACAAGAAGACAGTTTACGCCCTGACCTACAACACCAACGCCACCCTCTTTGCCTGGGATGTGGCCACAGGCAACCTGAAATGGAGTTACGAGACAGGCCAGAAATCATACAACGGTCTGACTGTCAACCCTGTGAACGGTGACATCTATTTCGGAACGACCACAGCGGGCAATTTCCATTGCATAAGCGCTGACGGTGAGAAGAAATGGACCTTCGGCGAGACGGCAAGTATGCAGACGGCATTCCCGACCACCAATGCAGACGGAACTGTAGTCTATATCTGTGACAATGCCGGAAACGCCTTTGCCCTCAACGCCGCCACCGGTGCGAAGATTTGGAGTGCGGCACTCGGCAAACAGGGAGGCGGAATCCTTGTCAACGGCGATGAGATTCTCTTCGGACTCAACACAGGCGGTATCGCCTCCCTCGTCTGGCTCAAGGCTTCAGACGGTACCGAAATCACAAAGATAAGCCAGACCACAGGTATGACCGAAATCAGCGGATTCGCAGTTTCTGCGGACAAGAAATACGCCTACTACTCCAACAAGGGAGGCGGAATCTCAAAGGTGGACCTCACCACACGCACTCTGGTCGTCGACAATATGACTGTAGGAGGAGCGGATATGTATGAGCCTGTCATCTCGCCTAACGGAGATGTCTTCGTCGGCAGCAAGGACAGCAAGGCATATTGCCTTGACGCAAATCTGAGTGCAGTCAAGTGGACCTTCGACCCTGGCATCGGTGCAAACAACGGATTCAACTATTCTCACCCTTGCTCCGACACCAACGGCAATTTCTACATTTCATCCGGACAGATCCAATGCGGCAACTACATCCTCAATTCTGAGGGACAAGTCGTTGAGCAATGGAAATACGGTTCAGACAACACCGACAGGGTGATGGCAGGAACTAACCTCTGCGACGGAGTCTATTACACACCTCTGTTCGATTCCGGCAATGCGGCATCGCTCTTCATCGGCAGATATGTCGGAGGGACCCGCTATGACGGACACGGAACAGACCTCTGCGGCAACTGCATTGTGAAATGACAAAACTAAAGTGTCTGTTTTCAATCATCGCGCTCGGAGTGGCTCTTGCGGCCGCTCCGGGTTGCGTTGACAAACAAGGAAATCCATCATCTGTCACGGCTAAGCCTGCGATGTCGTCCCTTGAGCCTGCAATCGTCAGCAGCGGACAGACCGCACAGGTTATTGGAAGCGGATTCCCTGACGGGATAATAGAGGACCTCTCCGTCCTTGTCGGCAGCGTCAAGGCCGAGATTCTCTCCTGCGTGCCTGACTGCATCACAATCAGAGTTCCCGAGTTGGATGACGGAGTCCACAAGGTTGTCGTCAGATGCAGCGGACAGGTGCTTCAGGGTCTCTCATTCACCTACATAAGCGACAGCACGGACGACGGAGACCTTGTCCTGACCCTTCTGGAGGCCTGTCCAGTCATCAAATCCATTGACAAAGGCTCGGCAATGTTCCTCTCCACAGGGATTTACGACACGGAAGTCACGGCGCAGTTCACCAATGGCAGCACGGTGGACTTCTATGTCCTCAGTATCGACCTTGAGAAATCAGGGGCGGCTCTGAAAGTGGCTTTGCCAGGGAATGTCGTGCCGACTCTCAGTGTCCAGGACGGTATTCCGACAGGCTGGAGCAAGGCAACCCTCTCATCAATGTGCGCATCCCTTGACGGGAAGGGCGGCAATGTCGTGGCAATGATGAACGGGGATTTCTGGAACACGACCAGCATCATCCCGAAAGGTCCGGTGCATTTCAGGGGCCAGACAGTCTCGACATTCTGGGACAACACCGAGGACAAACCGCAGCAGGGGGTCAACTTTGTCGGCATCACCCCAAGCGGAGAGATGGAGATTGATGTCAAGGCGACTTACAACTCCAGCGCGTCAGTCCATCCTGAACTGACAGGCGCAGGCGTGACATTGGTCAGGGACGGGAAGTCAACCCCGACAGGAAACTCCACCGTCTATCCCCGTTGCAGCGTGGGATACACCACGGACGGAAAGGTGTACTTCCTTGTGGTTGACGGAAGGACGGACAAGAGCGAGGGACTTTGCTATGCCGATATGTCCGAAATATTCGTTTCCTTAGGCTGTGACCGTGCCGCCAATCTCGACGGTGGCGGATCAGCGCAACTTCTTGTGAGGAATCCCGCCAACGGCGCCTTCGAGATACGCAACAACCCTTCAGACGGGAAGGAAAGGGCGGTGATCAACGCCTGGGCTGTGGTGCTATAAAATAAAAATCATATAAGATATAAGTTATATAATATATATTATATATGAAAAAGACCTATTTGTT
>JBJEJS010000464.1:0-5589 GCA_051878235.1 Candidatus Cryptobacteroides sp. | reverse complement strand
AGTCTGCTTGTTCGGGTCGCTGCTCACTTTCCTTGAGGATGCCCTGCCTGGAAGGCCCTCCCCGCAGATTCCTCCCGCCTGTGTCCATTTACGGCCGTCGGAGGAAATGAGGACTTTGATGGAATATCCCTTATCCGCTTTCTCAGGATTGTAGGCGACATTCCCGTCTATCCTTATCCTGTCCGCACGGATCTCCATCCCGTTCCAGTCATATCTCAGGAAGTTTGAGCCTCCGCTGACAATGTTCCTCGAATACGGACCGCCGTCAACCGACCATTCCCTCTGCCTTTTGGGGAGCGGCCCCTCCATTGTGGAGACCTCAAGCCAGGCGCCCCCGGACTCCTCCACAATGCCGTCGGTCACCAGTTGTGCTGTCAGGTTGTAGTCGTATGAGGATGAATGGAAGGCTTGCCTGCCCAATGCCACATTGCGGTATATGTCGTCTTTGACAAGTGACGGGGACATATTCTCGTCTTCCCTGCCGGGATATTTCCCTATCCCTTTCGTGAAGTCCATATCCGGACCCTGTGTCATAACGGCGGCAAGCGCCGCAATCAATAGTAGTGGCATATATGGCAGATGGATGAAAGGTTAGTTTTCCTCCTGTCGCGGATGTCCTGCGGCACGCCTTATTGCAGGTATGTTCTCGATTTGCGAGAAGTCCTGTCCGTGACTGATGCACATCGTCGGCTTCTCCCTCGTGGAGAAATTGAATTTGCGTATGTTGGAGACGGTGTTGTAGCCGATTTTTATGTGCTCCATCTCCGGCAGTTCGATTTCGATGCCTGCCGCGTTGCCGTTGCTGTGGTATTCAAAATCGTTCCCGATGATGATGAGATTCCCGATGTTCACATCCGTGATGTCGCTCAACTTGCTCATCTTGAATCCTGTGGCGATGACTGTGATGCTGATTTTGTCACCGGCCTGCGGATCCTCGTCCCAAATGATGCCTCTCTTGAAATTGTTGGCGTTGCCCGTGTAGTTGTTTATCAGTTCGTTGATCTTGTTCAGGTCCTTCATCAGCAGACCGTTCTCGTTCTTTCCCGCTGTGATGTTGACAAGCACATTCTTGGATGTCTTCAAATCGAAGTCGTTCAGAAGAGGGGACTCCATCGCCTGCCGCACGGCATCCTCCAGCCTTGTCTCCCCTGTTCCGCTTCCGCATCCCATCAGGGCCATCCCGCTGGATTTCATCATTGTCTTTACATCCTCGAAATCCACATTGATGTAGCCTGGCTTCTGGATGATCTCTACAATGCCTCCCACAGCCTTGGAAAGAATCTCGTTCGCTTTCGGAAAAGCCTCGTGGGCGAGCATATCCCCGTAATAGTCATAGAGTTTCTCGTTGTTGATAATCAGCAGGCTGTCCACATTCTTCTCCAGTTCGTGGATTCCGTCAATCGCCTTTGACAGGGCCTCGTTGCCCTCGTTCTTGAACGGGATTGTGACGACCGCGACAGTCAGGATTCCCTTCTTCTTGGCAAGGTTGGCGATGACAGGAGCGGCACCGGTCCCGGTCCCTCCGCCCATTCCCGCGGTTATGAAGAGCATCCTGGTGTTGCTGTCAAGCACTTTCTCCTCAATGAGTTCCTGGCTTTCAATCGCAGCGTTGCGCCCTTTGACAGGGTCCGTCCCCGCTCCGAGAAGTCCTGTTCCCATCTGCACCTTGACAGGCACAGTGCTTTTCTGGAGTGCCTGCGCATCGGTGTTGCAGACTATGAATGTGCAGCCCTGTATCTCCTTGTTATACATATAGGTGACCGCATTGCAGCCTCCTCCGCCGACACCTATGACCTTAATCATCGAGTCCTCGGGAGCCCAGTCGAGGGGCATCAACATATTATTGCAAATATTCTGTCTTTCCATAACACAAATAATTAGACCTCCTCTTCGTTCTGCCTTGCAATCTCATCGGAAACGGCCTTGTAGAGGTTTCCTGACGCTTCCGTGAGGGAATTCCCGACCTGCTTGAACCAGATGCCGATGCTGCTCCTCTTCTTCTTCTCCTTCTTCTTCCGTTTCAGTTCCTCTTCCGCCTTCTTCCTCTCCTCTTCGGAAATGCCAAAGCCCTCCAGAGTGCCGCTTGTCCCTTTTCCCTCAGATTCCTGTGGCGTCCCTTGGCCTTCCTCTGCCGGAATCTCCACATCAGTCCTCAGGGTGTCTCCGTCCCCGACGCCTCCGGCAAGGACCTCATCCTCACTTTCCCTTTCTTCGGCAGGCATAGTGCAGTTCAGCCCTTTCTCGTTCTTTGCAGCCAGAATCATTCCTATGGAAGTGACGGCCCTCGTGTCGTTCACCCCGTCGCACCCGTCAGACGAGAAAAGGCGGATAGGGTAGCCCGTGCGCACATTGTAGCCTGACAGTTCCTTAATGAAGTTGGCGCAGTTGGCAAGGGCCGCACCGCCTCCCGTGATCACGACACCGCTTTTCAGATTGTCGGCAAACCCGCTGCATTCGATCTCGTAGAGCATAGCCTCCACAATCTCCTTCTGCCGTGCCGTGATGATTTCAGACAGGTATTTGACATTCAGATGTTTTGCAGGAGCCGCCCCGCCGCTGTCAATCTGGATGGTCTTCTCGCTCATACTCAACAGTTTGTCGGGCATACAGGCCCCGAATGCGAGTTTGATGTTTTCCGCAAGCCTCTCCGAGATTGAGGCCTCAGACTGGATGTCGTGGGTGATTGCCCTGCCTCCGAAAGGGATTGAGGCGTAGTGCCTCATTATGCCCCCGTAATAGACTGAGACGGAGGTCGCTCCCGCTCCGAGGTCGATGAGCGCGACTCCGTTCTCCATTTCGGAAGCGTGAAGCACGGCCCTTGCCGTCGAATCGGGTGTGAAATATTTCCTTGCGATGCAGACCCCCGCATTCTTGAATGTCCTTTCGATGTTCATCAATGCGCTCTTCCGCCCGATGAAGAGTTTGAAATTCCCCTCCATCTGGGAACTTGCCATTCCGATGATGTCCTCCTCGACCAGTTGGAACTCCTCGCTTGTGGAATAGGACTGGGCGACCGACCCGAACAGGGCCTCGTGCTCGGGATCATCCAGCGGATATGAGTCCGCAGCGCAGTTCCTCAAGTTCTCGACCTCCTCCCTTGTGATGCACTCGTTCTCGGAACGGGGGACCTTCAGGCTCGCCGTCTCCTGTTTCACCTCGTATTTCGGCATCCCGACGATGACCTGGGTGATTTGAATCCCAAGTTCTGCCGAGGCATCCTCCAAAAGCCTCCTGACGGGAACGGAAGCCCTCATCGGATTGGAGACATAACTGTACCTTATGCCGTCCGAAGGGACCTCCCTGTAATAAACAACCTGTGTGTTGTCACCCTCGACCTTTGCCACTGTAAGGGCGATTTTTGATGTGCCGAGGTCAACCGCCACCAAATGTCTTTCGTCCATAATTCTTATCCTTTAACGACGGCAGATGACCTGCCCGTCATATTTCACATTCACAATGGAATAATATCCGTCCTCCTTTGAAGGACGCACAGCCTTGTAATATTCCTCTATCCTTTTGAATTTCTTTTCCACATTCTCAGGCTTCCCGAAGACGAATTTCTCGCGTCCCTGTCCGGGAATGAGGATGAGGTCTCCGTTTCCTGCCACTGAAATCTGCACGATGTTCCTTGACCAGACATTGCTTTGGCGGATGAAGTTAAGCATCCCGATCATCCCGTCAAGCCATTGTGCCTCTGACTCCTTCCTTGGCCTTCCCTTGAATCCGTCCGCCTCCGTCACAGGAATGTGTCCGTCCACAATCGGGACCCTTGCGCTGTAGTTCTCCTGGAGGGGGAAGATGTACCCGTCCTTGTCGGCATAGAAACCGTGGCTGCCGTTCTGAAACCTCACAAGCGGCTCTCTCTGGATTATCTTCACATTCAGCATCCCGTCCCTTGTGAAGAAAGCCTCGCTCTTGAGTACTGCGCTCTTTCCGTCAATAAGGCTCTCGACCGCATTGAGGTCGATTTCCCGACACAGTTTCCCGCAGTATCCGGGCATTCCCCCTTCGAGATAGTCCTTTATCTGCCGCTCAGTCACGAAACCGATTCTCCCGCTGTCCCTGACGATGACCCGGACCCCCTTGCAAATGAGGGAGTCACGCCTGGAGGAACTTGCCGTGAGCGTCACCACAAGGTAGGAGAGTGTCAGGACCACGAACAGGCAGGTGAGGATATGTCGTATAACGGTCTTCATTTCTGCTGTCTGTCTTTAAGCAATTGGGTTATGGGACATATGAACCTGTCGATGTTTCCTGCCCCGAGGGTGACCAAGGCCTCAACCGGCTCGTCCTTCAGGTAGTCCATCAGTTCCTCTTTCCTGAGCAGGACCTTCTCCGGGGCAGTCACATTGTCGAAGATAATTTCCGAGGTGACCCCTGGAATCGGCTCCTCCCTTGCAGGATAGATGTCAAGGAGAATCAGTTTGTCCACCTTGCTCAGGGCACTTGCGAACTCGTCCGCGAAATCCCTTGTCCTCGTGTAGAGGTGAGGCTGGAAGACGGCCGTCAGTTTCTTCCCTGGGAAGATGTCCCTGATTGAGCGCACAGCCGCCTCGATCTCTTTGGGGTGGTGGGCGTAATCGTCTATGTATGAGCAGGCAGGCGTGTTGAAATGGATGTCGAACCTTCTCTTGACCCCCTGGAAGGTGCCCAGCACGGTTTTTATGCTTTCCGCATCAAGGCCCTGAACAAGCGCCACGGCAGCGGCGGCCACGCTGTTCTCCACATTGATGATGCCTGGGATTCCGCAGCGGCACCCCTCGATGACCCCCTCCGGATGATGCAGGTCGAAGGTGAAGTGCCCGCAGTCGTCACAGACAAGCCTTTCCGCGTGGAAGTCCGCCTGCACATTGTCAAGGGAGTAGTCCAGAATCCTTGCCTTTGTGTCCTCTGATGTGATGTCAAGCCCGTGTTTCTTGATTACCGTCCCGCTCACCTGCGATGCGAATTCCTTGAACGCCTCCCTGAGATGGGAGATGTCGGAGTAGATGTCGAGATGGTCCGCGTCCATAGCCGTTATGACAGCCGTCTGAGGGAAAAGTTGCAGGAATGACCTGTCGAACTCGTCCGCTTCGGCGACGATCACGGGATTGTGGCTTGTCAGGAGGTTGGTGTCGTAATTCTTTGATATTCCGCCGAGAAATGCCGAGCACCCCTCTCCGCTTGATGTGAATATATGCGCCAGAAGTGTGCTTGTCGTGGTTTTCCCGTGAGTGCCTGCGACAGCGAGACACCTCTGTCCCTTAGCGATTTCCCCGAGAATCTTCGACCTTTTGACTACCTTGTAGCCCCTCTCAAGCACAAACCTCAGTTCGCCCATATCATCAGGAATGGCAGGCGTATATACCACAAGCGTGTTTTCCCTGTCCTTGGGCACGAAATCGGTGCAGTCCTCGTAATGCACGCGGATGCCCTCTTCCTCAAGGGCCGCAGTCATTTCGCTCGGGGTCTTGTCGTATCCCGAGACATCGCATCCCTTGAACTTGTAATATCGCGCTATGGCGCTCATTCCGATGCCGCCTATTCCAATGACGTATATATATTTATATTCCATATATCGTAAATTATAAGAGTGAAAGGTTATATGAA
>JBJEJS010000463.1:0-5665 GCA_051878235.1 Candidatus Cryptobacteroides sp. | reverse complement strand
CAAGAATGTCCGCTCCCGCATTCACGACGGCGGAGGCGTTGTCCGGGGAAATCCCTCCGTCAACCTCCACAAGGCAGTCTGTTCCGAGCCGCACAATCTCAGCCTTCACAGCGGCGAGCCTGTCAAGCGTCTCCGGAATGAACTTCTGACCGCCGAAACCTGCAAACACCGACATTATCAGCACAAAACCGCAGTCCTTGAGGTATGGGAAAAGGCTTTCCACAGGAATGTCGGGATTGATTGCTATCCCCGGGGTCATTCCCAGTTCACGGATCCTCCCGACAAGCGATGATGGATTCTGCGCCGCATTCAGATGGAAACTCAACATAGAGACCCCCGCCTTGGCAAACCGCTCCACATATTTCTCAGGATTCACAATCATCAGATGCGCATCAAGGGGCTTGCACGCCTCCTTCGCTATCGCTTCGACAATAGGGAAACCGTAGGATATGTTCGGGACGAAAACCCCGTCCATTATGTCGAGATGAAAGATGTCGGCATTGCGGTTGACCATCCTGACATCAGTCTCAAGATGGAGAAAATCCGCAGAAAGCATTGAGGGGGCTATCTTTACCATAATCAGGCGTGGACAAGCATCTTCTCGATGTCCGTGACATACTGCTTGAACGAGCGGTCGGTTGACATCAGGTCTGCCACAGTAGTGCAGGCGTGAAGCACGGTCGCGTGGTCTTTCCCGCCTATTTCCGCACCGATGGTCGAGAGAGAGCAATTGATGAGGTTCCTTGAGATGTACATCGCTATCTGACGCGCCTGGACTATCTGCCTCTTACGGGACGGCGACAGCATCATATCCTTGGAAATGTTGAAATATTCACAGACCGCCGACTGGATTCTGTCGATGGTGAGTTCATTCTTCTGTTCGCCCACAATCTTCTCGGTGATTTTCTCCGCAAGTTCTATCGTCGCTTCCTTGTGGGTAAGCGTAGCATTGGCTATCAAGGAGATAAGCGCACCTTCCAATTCACGGAAATTGGTCTTAATCCTCTTGGCAAGGAAAACAAGCACATCCTCGTCAATCTTCACTCCCTCCCTGAAAGCCCTTGCCTTGAGCATCTCAAGCCTTGTGGTGAAATCAGGCTTCTGGAGTTCGACAGACAGACCCCATTTCAACCTTGTCAGAAGCCTTTCCTCGAATTTCTGGAGATCTGCAGGAGCGCGGTCCGAAGTGAAAATCAACTGTTTGCCACTCTGGTGCAGATGATTGAAGACATGGAAGAAGGCATTCTGGGCCCCAGGTGAATGGAGTTCCTGGATGTCGTCCACAATCAGCACATCCATCTTTGTGTAGAACGCGAGGAAGTCAGTGAGCTTGTTGTTCACATTGACCGCGTCCATATACTGGGTCTTGAACCTGTTTGCCGAGACATAAAGCACGACCAGTTCAGGATATTTCTCCTTGATTGCGATTCCGATGGCCTGCGCGATGTGTGTCTTGCCGAGACCTGAGCCTCCGAAAAGGAAAAGCGGGTTGAATGCGGTCTTTCCAGGAGCCTTGGAGATGCTCTCGCCTGCAACCACTCCCATCCTGTTGCACTCCCCTTTCACGAGGTTTTCGAAACAGTAGGTCGGATTGAGTTGCGGATTGACCTGCACCCTCTGGATGCCAGGATATACGAAAGGACCAGGATTGGATGCCGGAGAATAAGTCGACACCGAAATGGTCTTGTTCACCGGAGCCGACCCGTGGGCGGCAGGATAGGTCATCGCAGGCTGCTTCGCAACCGGACGGACAGCATAGTTCAACTTCGCGTCTGCACCTATCTCCCTCTTGAGGGTCTTTTTGATCATATCCAGGAAATAATCCTCAAGATACTCCCTGAAGAATTCCGACGGCACGGCCACGGTCAAAGTCGAGTCCTGCATTGAGACAGGCTTTATCGGCTTGAACCAGGTATTGAACTGCTGCGGCTCAAGGATCTGTTCAAAAATCCTGAGGCAGTTGTTCCATACGGCTATGTGTCTTTCCTGGGTCATTTCTGATGGGTGATGCAGTTAAGTTTATTTTTTCCGAAAACGGAGTACAAAGGTGAGGAAAAAAATGTTATAAAAAAATTAAATTGCTATTGCATATTAAAAAATAATTTACATAAGAAAAAATTTTTCATCGGCTCTGAGATGAATTTGTAAATATTTAATATACAATATTTTATATATCCGTAAAATGTTTGAAAATAATCTGATTCAAAGCATTGGATGTTTTTAATAATTCCAATTTACTAAATCCTCAACAGACTGCATCCTACCGCATCATAAGGCCTAAAAAATGGTTATTTTAATATATTTTTTAGGGTTGTTTTTTACCTCGTTCACCAGGTTGTCGATGTCGGCAAGAAGTGATTCGATATTTGTGTAAACCGCGTCATCGGACAAAAGTTTCCCGAGAGTTCCATCAGGGTCCTGCAGTTTCTCAAGAAGAGCGCGGAACGACCCGACCAGTCCTTCAATGTCGCTTGCATCAAGTTTGGCGGCAACGGACGAGATTTTACCCATTGCGCCGTCGGTCTTGTCCGCAATGCCGTTCAATTTGTCCGAGAACACCTTCAGATTGTCTATGAAAGCCTCAAGTTCAGCAGATTTCCGCCCTATCCCCTCAGAAACCTTGTCGGCATTCGCCAAAGTCGCCTCAAGATGTGAGACCGAGCGTCTGATGCTCTGCGGGTCAACACCTGCAAGCACCCCGTTGACGGATGCGACAGTGACGGTCAGGGAGTCCACGGCCGTCTGGAGTTTTGCCATAAGAGGCCCGAGGCTTGACGAGAGCGACGAGATGAGGTCAGGCTCGCTTCCTCCCTCAAGCACTTGCGCGCTCCTTGCAGGAATGTCCGATTCCCCGAAATCAATCCGCACGCCCTTTCCTCCCATAATGTCCACACTATAGATGACCATCTTCGAGTCCTCAGGCACACGGAAACTTTTCAGGACGCTGCAGGTCACCTTGAAATTCTTCTGCTGCGCGTCATATTCTATATCAGCGACAGAGCCTGCCTTATATCCTTTGACATATACGGGACAGGAAGTCAGAAGCCCTTCGACATCATCATAATATGAGACAAGGTCCATTTCCTTGCCGAAGACATCCTTTCCCCTCAGGTAGTTAATCACAAAAAAAGACACGACAAGAACGAGGACGGCAAAAATGCCGATTTTATATTCCTTTCCTATTTTCATATAAATATGTTTTATATTTCCTTTTTACTGTCTGAAACGTTCCACACAACCGTCCGTCACCTTGACAAGGAAGGCGTCAGGAAAGTCCTTCTTCACCTTTGCTTCGCCTGCACGGGCATCCTCCGGGGTCGCGAAACTGCCCACGACATATTTGTATCTCCCCGCGGACGGATATGCGGTCACATCATATCCCTTGAAAGACTTGTCCGAGGCGGACAGTTTCTTTGCGAGGGTGAAAATCTGGAAACCGTAAACACAGTTGGAGGCGGGAGCGGTCCTCTCCTCTGCCTGCGCCGGCTTTTCAGCCGCATCGGGAACTGCGGAAGGGGCTGCCTCAAGACTGCCGTCATATTCCTTCTTGAAATCGCGGAAGGCGTCGAAAAGCCTTGCGGCAATCTGATCCCTCCCGTTCTGTGAAGAGAGCACCTTCAGGTCGGACGGATTGGTGATGAACCCGATTTCCACGAGCACCGCAGGCATCGAAGTCTTCCAAAGAAGCAGGAATATGTCCTGGGAGATGGAACGGTTGGTGCAGATGGGGCCCTTCTTCATCTGGTTGCAGATGTCGGCCGCAAAACTGAGGCTGTTGGCGTAGTTCGCGTTCTGAAGGAGGTTGAACAGTATTGATGAGGCGGGATTGCCCGGGTCGTATCCCGCATATTTCGTCGAGTAGTCGTCCTCAAGGAGAATCACCGAGTTCTCCCTCTTGGTGAGGTTAAGGTTCGACTCGAAATAGTCGTTCTTGTTGTTCGGATTGGTCTTGGAACGCTGCCCGAGGATGTGGGCGGAGAAGCCGTTTGCCGTCGTGCCCTTTTCCTGGGCGTTCACGTGGATGGAGATGAACAGGTCGGCGTTGTTGCGGTTCGCTATGGCAGCCCTCTCGTTCAGTTCCACGAATTTGTCGGTTGTCCTTGTGTAGATGACCTTCACATCTGGATATGCCTTCTCGATCCTGCGCCCCAGAGCCTTCGCCACATCAAGGTTTATGTCCGACTCCCTGTGCTTCCTGTCACGGCTCAGCGCCCCCGGGTCCTTGCCTCCGTGACCCGCATCAATGACGACTGTTTTGAGTTTTATGTCCCCCTTGCCGCCGTCGGCACGGGATACGACGGTATGCGCCTGGAACAAAAGGGTCAAGACCAACGGAAGAATGAGAGGTCTGAGACAATTCGACATTTTATGCGCTCCTTGTTTTTGTATTATTAAAATTAGTCTTAAATTTGCAGTTTGCAAAAATAAGAAAATATTTAATATTTTGCGAAACTTGAGTAAGAAGAGAATTTGTTGATGTCGATATACAAACGCGGAGGCGGGAAATATTCCGGATGGGAGAAACTGATGTCTGTGGCGGTCATTCTGCTGCTCATCAGTTCTTTTTCCGTGTATTCCCAGTCTGACAGGCGTTCGAGGAGGAACAGGCTCAGGCAGCAGACCACGCTCGTGAGGGACACCGTCCAGATCTCCGATTCGATGAGGGCGGCAAGGGATTCGGCAAGAAGGGCGGACTCCACCGCGCGCGCCGACTCAATCGACCTTCTCCACAAAAGTTCAATCGACCGTCCCGCCTTTTCTGCGGCAAGGGACTCAATCATAGAGGATTTCAGCAACGGCAGGCAGATGATGTATTACTACGGTGATGTCAGCGTCACCTACGGCAATATGAAACTGACCGCAGACTATATGGAGTACGATATGAAGACCCAGACGGTCTATGCTAGGGGCACGAAGGATTCCACAGGGGTAATCACCGGACAGCCGCAGATGGAGGACGGGGGCAAGACCTACACGATGGAGGAGGTCAGGTACAATTTCGAGACCCGCAAGGCGAAAATCAGCAATATGATCACCCAGGAGGCGGAAGGCATTCTCCACGGAAGGAACATCAAGATGATGCCCGACCAGTCCATCAACATCACCAAGGGAAAATATACGGTCTGCGACTGTGAGCACCCGCACTACTATCTGCACCTGTCTGCCGCAAAGGTGATGACCAAGCCTTCCCAGAAGACGGTTTTCGGTCCTGCGTGGCCTGTGGTGGAGGATGTGCCGATGTTTCCTGTGGTGCTTCCATTCGGATTCATCCCGAAAAGGCCCGACAGGGCGACAGGCTTCCTGATGCCGACTTTCGGAGAGGAGGCGTCCAGGGGATTCTTCGCAAGGGATATGGGTATGTACTTCGTCATCGGAGACTATTTCGACATCTCCCTCACGGGAAGCATCTACACCCTCGGCTCGTGGGCTGTCGATGTGAACTCCCGCTACAAGGTCAACTACAAATGCAACGGAAATTTCGGGCTCGCCTACTCCAATGACCAGACTGGAGAGAAAGGAAGTTCCGACTTTTTCCAGACAAGGAACTTCTCGGTCAAATGGAGCCATTCGCAGGATTCCAAGGCGCATCCCGGAATGTCGTTCTCCGCATCGGTGAACTTTTCCAGCCCGTCCAACAGCAAATACAACTCCACATCCGTTGAGG
>JBJEJS010000462.1:0-5683 GCA_051878235.1 Candidatus Cryptobacteroides sp. | reverse complement strand
AGATGAGACCCGAGTTTGCCAAGAGGGAGGTCAATGTGGGCTTCTCAGGAGGCGAGAAGAAACGTAACGAGATTTTCCAGATGGCTATGCTCGACCCTGTCCTCTCCATTCTCGACGAGACCGACAGCGGACTGGATGTGGATGCGCTCAGGATAGTCGCAGCAGGGGTCAACGCCCTGCACACGCCTGAAAAGTCGGCCATAGTCATAACACATTACCAGAGGCTTCTGGACTACATTGTGCCCGATGTGGTCCACATCCTGAAAGACGGGCGCATTGTCAGGACGGCAGGAAGGGAACTCGTGGCGGAAATTGAGGAGAAGGGTTATGACAGGATGTAAGGACACCAACAGGCAGGATTGCATCCGCGTACCTGAGGACGGGACTTTCCGCAAGGTCATCGTCCTCGGCGGGGGGACTGCCGCCGAAGGAGGTCCCCAAACGGGAGGACGCGCCGTAGAGGGCCTGTGCGCCCTGCCTGAGAGAATCGTGCTTGAACGCGGGGCCAGTGCGGACATCGTTCTCATTGTGCTTCCGGGGACAGGATGCGACATTCCTCTTGAGGTCAGGCTCGCAGGAGAGGGCGCAAGGGCTGACATCTCGGGGATATATGTCTGCGGAGCCGACGAGAGGGTCAGGATTGCAGCAGATGTCATCCACGAAGTTCCACGCTGCACCTCACGCCAACTTTTCAAGGGGATTGCAGCAGGAAAATCCAGAGTGGACTTCTACGGGAAGATAGTCGTAGCACAGGATGCCCAGAAGACGGAGGCATACCAGGAAAACCACAACATTCTCCTGACCGACGATGCCCTGGTCAACACCAAACCGCAACTTGAGATATATGCCGACGATGTGAAATGCTCCCACGGGGCGACCGTCGGAAGACTGAACGAAGAGGAACAGTTCTATATGCGCTCCAGAGGAATACCCGAGCAGGAGGCCAGGGCACTCCAGATGATATCCTTCATTGCCCCGGTCCTCGAAGCCGTCAAGGATGACGCGAGGAGGGAGACCCTTCTCGGTATGGCGGAAGATGCAATAAGGAAAATCCTATAAAGGCTTGTTCCTGTTGAGCCTGTACTTGTCGGAAGTGAGTTCCTCAACGGATATTGATGTATATACAAGGTCATATCCGTTCCCCGCAGTATTCAAAGCCTCCTCGAAGAAGAAACCTATGTTCCCGTCGGACTGGATGTCCATCGTGGAATATGCCGACTCCGTGTATGACACCCTGAATGTACCTGCAGTCCAATAACTTGCGAAGGATTCAGGCGTAATCTTGGACAGATCGGGATTGAGTACCTTGTAATATATCGCCACACTCGTGCGATTAGGTCCGAGAGGTATCGACTGGAGGGCAAGGTAAAGTTCCGTCCCTGTCCCCTTCTCCACAACAGGCAGGACAAGGATTTCCCCATTGGTGCCGAAAGTGTCTGATGAGATGCACCCGTAGTTCGAGGAGTTTGACATCGCCACATTCCCCCAGGAGCCTTCAGCGGTGGCCTGGTCCGAATATGTGTATATGTTGAAATACCTTCCGCTGCCCGTGCGGCTGCTCAGGATGACCCTCCCGTCAGGAAGTTCCTCGCATTTAGCCTCGTTGCCATTCACCGCAGGAAGGGCGTCAGGGCCGCCGAGAGGTTTCCAGGTGTGTCCGAAATCATCGCTGTAAAGCACCCTGTTGCCCTGGGTGGTCGCGCAAAGGGCAATGTATATACGATAATGGGACCCGACTTTTATCTGTCTGCTCTGGAAAATCTTTCCTGAGGATATGAAACAACTGGACAAAGGATAGGAACTGTTGTCAAACAGGCTGTATATGTCCTCAGTCCTGTCCTTCCACTGCGACCAGGTCCTTCCCTTGTCGGTGCTTCTGAACTCGGCCGCTCCGAGGGTGTTTGAACGGGTTGAGCCCCAAAAGCCCACAGAGCCGCACACAGCCATCATCAGCACCTCGTCCGTCTCCCTGTCACAAACGATTGAAGCGTCACCGAAGGCACAGTCGTGGCCATCATTGCCTGAGCCTTCCACCACGACTTTCGTCTGTTTCCATCCCCTTCCGTTGTTTGTGGATATTCTTGAATGGAGGTCAATCCTCCCGTATCCGATGTCGCCCTGTCCGTATCTGAAATCCCCGACGGCAATAAGAGTCCCGTCACTGCAGGCTGCAAAAGCGGGAATCCTGTAAGGGATCTCAGGATTGGTGTTCTCAAACAGCGTCAGCCTTATTCTTGTGCCGTCGTCAGGATATGTCAGGTCATCAGGCTCGTCAGGAATCTCCTGGACCTCCTCGTTCTCATTGTCTTTCTCCGATGCGCCATTCTCTGAGCCGTGATTTTTGCAGCCCATAAGAGACAGGATGGCACAAGTCAGGACAGCTGCACAAAACAGGCGGTTTTTTCCGTAGTAAATCATTTTCATAGAAAGGTTATTGAATATGAGCCCTCAAAAATAACATTTCTTCTCAAGTTTAGCAAATCCCGTCTCCGATGTCATCCGTGTCACCACCAGGACACGGAAGTGAAGACTCCGTTGAAATCATATTCCGTCAGTCCCCCGTCCATCCACAATGCAGGCTTCAAATCCTTGATCCTTGCCGTCGCCACACAATATCTGCCATCACAGACGGCAACTGTTCCGGGATAGAACGAACAGCAACCTGTCCCGAAGTTCAGAGAGCCGCTGTTCTTGTAGAACGAAGCCTCCCCCGCACCTCTTTCCGCGCAGACCGCATAGACATCGGTCCCGTCGGAATCCCAGGCTACCGCCTCCAAAGACGGATGGTATGAGGCAACTCTTTCGGTCATCTTCCAGAAACCCGCCGTTTCGGATTCTCCGACCCGCGCATAAGCGAAAGTGAATATTTCCCCCTTGTCTTCAAAGAAACGGCAGCCTGACATCGTCTCGTTCAGGGAAAGGTCGTACGCCCTGCCGTCAAGCCCCTTTGCGAGCACGGCGGGACGGATGTTCTTCCTGAATGCTATGTGGAGGACCTCGCCTCCTGTCACAAGGACATCCTCAACAGTGACAACATCGTCAGGCACATCCACCGACTTCGCCACCCCGTCCGTGACATAGAAGTACTTCAGGACATCTCCGGAAGAGGACGGCACCCTGTCCTCGTAGGCAAAACAGACCGAATCCCCGTCCAGATGCAGGCCATACGGCATAAGGGCACCCACACTCTTGTAGAGCAGGACCTCCCCGTTCTTCCTGTACACCCACCCTGAGCCGGACCTCGGAACGCTGAGGATATGCACATCCCCATTCGTGACAAGCATACTTGCAATCATCTCCCGTCCCTGGAAACGGAACAGTTCCTCACCGTCCTTTTTCAGGACAGTCTCTGTCGCGGAAGAATAGTCCGTGTACAGATGGCCGTCAATGCATCTGTGCATATCCGCCTCAGCCCCGATCTCCCCTGCCTCATCCACTTCCAGTTCGACAATCCTCCTGCCGTCCTTCATAAGGAAAAGGACAGTTCCTTTCGGAGGAGTTCCAATATGGTATCTCCACGGAAAACCAGGAGGATATTCCACACCTGTGACATACAATGATTTCCATTTCACTCCCGAATCTGATGCAGGGTTGTCCTCCCCTTCCGCACCGGCGGCAGGGTCCCTCAAGGGGAAGTCCCTCCCGGATTCAACCGGTCCATAACATCCCGCCGCCAATACGCAGCATCCCTCCAGGACAGCAATAAGCGTCAGCACCCTCCGAAAAATCTCTCCCATCTTCTTTCCCTCCTTATGTCAAGCAAGTGCAAATGTATAAGAAAAGATCCGTCATAAACATATATGGAAAGCACGGAAGGGCAAGTTTTTCTTTTTTTTAATGTTTTTTCTTTTTCTTTATGTTTTTTGAGACAACCATATTTTTAATTCTTATATTTTTGTTGAACTTTGTACAAATGTTTTTGGAATGAAGCACGAAATATTGATACGCGACATAGATGACCTGGACCGGGCTGCGGGCGAGTTCCTGAAGGAGACCGAGGGGCACAACCTTATTGCGTTCTTCGCTCCTATGGGGGCGGGCAAGACCACTTTCACCACGGCGATATGCCGCAGGCTCGGTGTGAAGGATGCCGTCTGCTCCCCGACCTTCACCATAGTCAATGAATATGTCACATCCTCGGGCGACCCGATGTATCATTTTGATTTCTACCGCATAAACAAATTGCAGGAAGCGGTTGACATCGGTCTTGACGACTATCTTTACAGCGGTTTCCTCTGTCTTATGGAATGGCCGGAAAACATAGAGGAACTTCTCCCTGAGGAGACCCTGCGGGTGAACATACGGGTGAACGGAGATATGTCAAGAACTGTTTATTGGGAAGACTGATATGCTGACCTGTCCTAATGTCAAGGTTAATTTCGGGCTGAATGTCCTGCGCAGGCGTGAAGACGGGTTTCACGACCTTGAGACCCTGTTTGTCCCATATTACGGATTGTCCGACAATCTTGAGGTCATCTCAGGTAGCGACTACAGCAGGACTATGGCGGGCATTTCGGAAAAGTACGGAGGACGGACATCCGAATCGGGGCATCCGTGCGTGAGGCAGGCAATCTCCACGGACGGAAAACTGATGATCACCATCGCAAGGCAGGAGGGCGTGGACTGGGAGCCTCTGAACGACCTGTGTGCAAAAGCCTACTGCCTTCTTGAAAAGGATTTCGATCTTCCCGCCGTGAAAATATTCCTTGAAAAGAAGTCTCCCGTTGGGGCAGGACTCGGAGGCGGGTCCTCTGATGCCGCCTTCACACTAAAGATGCTCAACGAGATGTTTTCCCTCGGGCTTGACGGGGAAAGGCTCGCCTCATACGCCGCAATGCTCGGGAGCGACTGCGCCTTTTTCATCTTCAACAGGCCGATGACAGGGCGAGGACGGGGGGAACTGCTTTCAGAGTTCAGCCTCGAAGGAATCCGTTTTGACGGCTGTCCGCTGAGGATTCCGGCATCGGAGTCCCCTTCAAGGGCTCTGGAAAGCATTCTGAAAGAGAAAATGCCTGGCGGAGGAAAGTCCCTTACGCTTCATACGGTAATCCCTGAAGGAGTGTATGTCAGGACTTCCGAAGCCTACCGGGGCATCACGCCCCATATCCCGCAAATTCCTTTGGAGCAAGTCCTTGCCCTCCCTGTGGAGCAATGGCGCGACACGCTCCGCAACGATTTTGAGGAGAGCGTCTTCAAATCCCATCTCGAAATAGCAGACATCAAGGATGTCCTTTACCGCCACGGCGCGGTCTATGCGGCAATGTCCGGCAGCGGGTCAGCCTTTTTCTTCATCGGATGACATTCTCCGGGAGCGTCCCCGCGCATCACAGGTTGAGGCGGTCAAGGCTGCGGTAGCCCACCGCTTCGGAGATGTGCCCAATTGAGATGTCTTTGGAGCCTGACAGGTCGGCTATTGTCCTTGAGAGTTTCAGGATGCGGTCACAGGCTCGGGCGGAAAGGCCACAGTCGGTGATTACCTTTTCAAGAAAGGTGCGGCATTCAGGAGAGAGGGGGCAGTAGCGGAGGACCTGGCGGCTGTTCATCTGGGCATTGCAGGAGATTCCCGTGCCTTTCAGCCTTTCGGACTGTAGCATCCTTGCCTCTAACACCCTTTTGGCTACAGATGCACTGTCCTCCTGCGGTTTCCTTGTCACCAGTTCGCTGACATTCACAGATTTGAGCC
>JBJEJS010000461.1:0-5701 GCA_051878235.1 Candidatus Cryptobacteroides sp. | reverse complement strand
AGGACCTTCTCGGGGCTTCCCCGAATGACTACATCCGCGACAGGAGGCTCGTCAAGGCCGAGGAGATGCTCTCAAGCAGCGTGGAGAGAGTCAATGAAATCTGCTGGGCGGTCGGCTTCCAGACCCCGTCCTATTTCATAAAATGCTTCAGGAAAAAATACGGGATGTCGCCGACCGAATATGTCCGCAGCAGAAAGACAGGTCCCTCATCCCAGGGAGGGGGACAATGATGCGTAAAGCCCTGTCACCTTGTGGAGAAAGAGACCGTCATAACGGAACGGAAGGTCTCGGAAGGTGACACCGTGTAACTTCCGTTTGATGGGAAACGCTTGTAATACTTGGCGTAATTCTTTGTGTCCCAGATGAATGAACGGCACTGTGCGTCAGTCCCGCCCTCAAGCAGGTTGTCCACGACAAGCACCTCAACCCCGTTGACATCGTGCCAGGCGTAGAACTGGTTCTTCCCGAGGGCGTCGAGTTTGTTGTCCCCGGAACTGTCGAATGTCACCATCTTCATATCCTCGTTGCAGCCCCTGTCTGCAAGATTGTGCCCCACGCAGCAGATTCCGCAGTACCAGTACATCGGGAACTCCTGCGCGAATACCAGTGTGTTCTCCGTGCTGTAGAAGGAAGACCCGAAGACCGTATGCTTTGTGTGTGAGGCGATTATGTGATGGTCCGAAGGATAGAATGTCCCGTCAATCTTAGAGCCCGTCTTGTGGAGGGTCGATTCCTGCTCATACACGAATTCCGTGCCTCCCCTCCAGTCAAATGAGGAGGTGGTCGGCACAGGCTCCCCGTCAAGGAGGAAACGCACTCCGCATCCCTCCCCTATGTCAATCCTCTCGTCACCGTGGAATCCTCCCGTGAAATCGGCCATCACGGAATCATCCGTGCAGTCCCTCAGGACAGATTCGTTCTCACCGTCCGTCAGGAGTTTGTCCACAAGCACCGTAAAGGCGCCGTCCTTCCAGATGGAGAGGTTTGCCCCGTTGACACGCCAGAGGTCCATATATTTCTCGTCCGACAGGTCCTTGTAATGATTGACGGTCATCACGAAATATTTGCTTTTGACTGTCCTGTCCTGAAGGGCGACATAGAAAGTCTCCGTGCTGCCCGCCTTCTGATATTTCACCATCACAGGAGACAGGACATCAGCGGTTTCCTCATCCTCGTCCACGGGCGTGGACGGATTGTCAAAAGGCTCTGCGCAGGAACAAAGTCCTGCACAGAGCAGCGTAATAAAGACGATAAACAATCTTTGTGTCATATCCTATCTGTTGTCCTCATCCACGACGCAACGCACCGGCGCGCTGCAGGACTTGTTGAGGTTTGAACTTGCAGGAGCGGCTTTCGCAGCGGAACTTCTGATTGCCAGACCCACACCCTGGGAAGCACCTGCGACATTCGTCCAGATGAAGCCGTATTTCGAGCCTGAGGCTGTTCCTGTGTTCGCTCCTCCCATATTGGAAAGCCTTCCGTTGGTCGCTGTCTTTCCTGCACCGTAACCGCAGCAGGTGAAGTGCACGCCAGAGATCTTGACTCCAGGATAACCCGCATTGTCCACATATTCGTATGCGGTGGCATCAGAACAGGTCTCCCCGATCTTGGTCGCAAGGATTGCGTCAGGCACTCTCCAGCCCTTAGGACAAGGGTCATAGATGGACTTCTGCCCTACCTTCTCCTTGTCGCCGTTCAGACTGCCCCAGAGTTTGTAGAGGTTCTCCGTACACCAGTTCGCCTGTTCGGTGTCATCATTAGGGTTGAGAATCAGTCCGACTGGCTGTTCAAGGGACTGCTCGAGGGTCAGAGGCTCGGACAAAATCGCAAGGCACTGTTCCGCAGTCACCGTGTTGGTGCCGTCGTGTCCTCCGGTCAGAGTCCAGTATGAGGTCCAGAAAGTAGGCATAGGCCTGCCCCACTGATAGTAGTTCACGGTCCTGTAGAGGACATCAGGGTTGCTTCCGCTCTTGTTGGCCACCCAGGTGTCGTACTGGGTTGTCGCGATGCCTATTTCCATAGGGGCGAGCTTGTATCCGCAAAGGTCCACAGGAGTGAGGGTCGTGCCGTCAGCGGCGATGTTCCAGAAGGTCCACGCCCAGAGGGTCTTGCCGTCCTTCTTCATCAGGAGTATAGGAGAACCCGCGTATGCGCTCACATTCTTCACGGTGACGGTGTAATTTCCGTCGTAGGAGACCTCATATCCCTTAGGGTCAACTGCGCTTGCCTCATATCCCGCCGTCCTGCAGGTGTAGATTGTGCCGGCCGTGTTCTTCGCCCACTCGAAGGTGGATCCGCGAGGGTCAACAGCATTGTAGAAATTGCCTCGTGCACGGATGTCAATCTTAACCTCGTCAGGTATGTCAGGATTAGGGATATATGTGGCACCGGTGTAGGTGCTTCCGTTCTTGCACTGGATAAGATAGGTGTTCGCGTCACCGTAGGCGACGGCGTTGCCGGCGAGATAGCGTGTCTCGGAAGCGAGATACCAGTCACCCGCGCCGTTCATATCGGTGTTGAGCCCTGTAAGGTCGATCTGGGTGGTCTTGCCTGCCTCGAATTTAAGGTCAGCCTTCTTTGCAGGGATGGTGAGGATTGTCCCGTCCTCCTTCTGCAGATCGACGATCACCCAAAGGTCCTTGCCCGTGAAATCCACCGGAAGGATGTTGAGATAGATGTTCTGGACACTTCCGGAAGTCAGGGCGAGAGGCTTGTCAACCGTGACGGACACCCTGTTCAGAGGCTCTCCCGTGCTTGTTATCTCAAGAGTCTCGGGATTGAGGTTGAAGCCTCCTGCCATAGGAGTGTTGTTGTCGTCATAGATGGAGATTCTGACCGGGGAATATCCCAGCAGGTCCGTAGTGGAGATGGTGACCTGCACAAGGGCGGTCACAGGATTCAGTTCGAACTTGAATGTCTTGTCCACTCCAGGGATGGCGGTGCAGTATGCCATCGCGAAGCAGTCCGCAGCAAGATTCGGGGCCACCTGCCTCTGGGCATCGTCGATGCTCAGGCCATATACTATCCCATTGTTATATACAAGGTCCTTGGTATAAGGGGAATATACCATAAACCTGTTCTCGCCCTGCACGAGGTCGAGAGGCATCGAATTGAAGATGCCGACGCTTTTCCCGTCGTATGGTGAAGGCGTGTACTGGTTCTTGTCCTGGCCTGTCTCAGGGTCGATGTCCGGGGCGATGTTCTCCACATAACCCTCGATGTAACAAGGCTTGTTGATGATTTTGACGCTTTCCATCGCTGAATAGATTCCGATGGCGGAGTTGCTTTTCCAAGTGAAGCCTTCCGTCGCCACAGTGCCTTCAAACTGGTAGGCCACATTCGATTCAGGAACAGGATATTGCTCCTCGGGCTCAACGACTTCCTCTTCTTTTTCTTCAGGTTCAATCTCCTCTTTGCAGGAGATGGCCAATGCCGCAAGGGCAAGGGCGCACAATAAATACTTTTTCATTGCTTATCAGTTTAATATGGTTGGTTTGTATTCAATTGTTCCACATCCTACTGGCGGGGCGACGCGCCCCAGCCCGCATTCTGTGTCAGGGTCTTGTTCACTCCAATCTGCTCCTCCGAAATCGGGAGCCAGATTTTGTGGCTGGTCTTGGATGAATTGTTGTATATGTCAGTGTTCCAATTCCTCTTCAGGACGGGGATGCTCATATAGAGGTAACCGTCCGTCTGGTATTTCAGGTATTTCTCGTCAATCTCTCCTGACTTCTCCACCACCATAGTCTCATCCAAAGAGGCTATCTTCTCATTTATCTGGTTGTACCTGATGAGGTCGAACTTGCGGGAACATTCGAAAATCAGTTCCCTCTCGCGGCTCTCAAGGAGTTCCTCGATGAAGTCGTCACGGTGATATGCCGCCTTGACCTGTGCGAACAGGGCATCGTCCTTGACGCTTCTTCGGAGCACTATGTCCAACTGCTCCCTCGCCGCAGACTCATTCCCTGTCCAGTAAAGCGCCTCGGCATAAAGGAGGTAAACATCCGCGAGCCTCATAAGCGGGATGGAGACAGCGTGCTGCTGGTAACTGTGCTGGACCTCGGAGAAATTGCACAGGCGGTATTTTCCGGGGCACAACTGCATCCCGGAGACGGGCAGGTATGTCTGGGTCGGACTGTCATAAAGCGGATGGAGCACCGATGCGCCCTCCACTATGATGGTGGTCTGCTTGACGGGCTTCCAATAGGTGTAGCCGCCCACAATCACCTCCTCCTTCCCGTCCGTGAGCCTTCCCGTCAGGTTGTGGTCCCTGCGCGGGTCCTGGGGATGATACATATAGAACGCCCTCGGGGTAGGCACATGGCGGCCGCCGTAGGCTATCGGGGAGTCCGTGCCGCTGTTGACAGGAGTCGGGAGATAGTAGGAGTTGGGCCAGTATCCCTCCGTTCCGGACAAAGGCTGCTCCGCCAACAGGAGGCATTCCCGATACTGCTCCTCTTTTGTGGTCTCGCGGAAAAGGTTGGTGTAGTCGGAAATCAGGACATATTTTGAATTCTCGATTATGTCCTTGCAGACATCCCTTGACCTTTCCCACAATTCCTGTTCGAGGGTCTTTCCGCTTTTCCCCGCGCCCTCCACAAAGGAGAAGTCATTGAGGGGCTGCTCCGCCACAAGGTCTGCCCCGACCTTGTTCCTGCCGCAGGCGGCGAGGTAATTGCATATTCTTGCAATGTAGGCGGCAGCCGTGTAGCGGTTTGCCGAGGAGGTCTGCAATATCCCCTCATCCCCAAGATTGGCATAGGCATATTCAAGGTCGTCGAGGATGAGCCCATAGACCTGCTCAAGGGAAGAGCGGGGCTCCTCACCCGAGGAGTCGTATTCGGTCACTATCGGCACGCCCCCGAAACACCAGGCAAGGTGATAGTAGAAGAACGCCCTGCAGAAGCGCGCCTCCGCCATATACCTTACCTTCGCCTCATCGCTCATTTGGGGATAGTCTATGTAATGCAGGAGGGTGTTGCACCTGCTTATGCCGCAGTACATCACCTTCCACATGTCGCGGATGCATTTCGTGCTCTCGATGTAGTTTCCCCAGTACATCTCCAGTCCCTCGTCGGAGGAGGATGTCGCGGCGATGATGTCATCCGCAGGACCGTTCATCACATAAAGGAGCCCCTGTCCGTAACTCCCCCTCTGCACATACGACGCCCCAGGAATCTTGTGCCCGTTGATGACCTCGTAACAGGACACGAGCGCGGAGCGCAGGTCACTCTCCGTGCGGTAGAAATTCTCAGGAGAGGTCTGGGAATATGGCTTCTGGTCGAGGAAGGCGGCCTTCTCGCAGGCCGAGGCCGCGAGAAGGATGGAGATTATATATATTATATGTAATATATTATATTTCATACATTGTAGTCAGTAAAAAATACTAAACATCTTCACTGCAGAGATGCTTGATAATGGAAAAACGGCATGAACAGAGAACTCCAAAAAAGGAGTTCCTGATGCAATTATTAGCTTGCTTTCTCTGCAAAAGTCTGCTACTATAAATCTTGTCTATAGTCTCATTACTTTCTAATGTCAATCATTAAATCAATTTCCATCTGTAATATCGAATTCCATATTTTCAGCACACGATTCATAATGTTCACATTCTTTCTCATGGCTGCAAGCATTTCCGCACAGACATTCTTTCTCATGACTGCGAGCATTTCCGCACAGACATTTTTTCTCATGAATGTTG
>JBJEJS010000460.1:0-5775 GCA_051878235.1 Candidatus Cryptobacteroides sp. | reverse complement strand
CTGCCATGAAAGAGAGAATGGTGGAGCTGAACAAGAACATTAACTGGCAACCGGAATCAACAGGTACGGGACGATTCGGCAACTGGCTTGAGAACCTTAACGACTGGAACCTCTCTAGGTCGCGTTTCTGGGGCACTCCTCTGCCTATATGGCGCACCGAGGACGGGAAGGAGGAGAAGTGCATCGGCACCCTGAAGGAACTCTATGCGGAGATGGAGAAGGCTGTCGCCGCAGGTGTGATGGCTTCCAACCCGTTCAAGGACAGGGGATTCAATCCTGAGGATATGTCGAAGGAGAACTATGACAGGATTGACCTGCACAGACCGTATGTGGACAATATCTTCCTCGTTTCGGATTCAGGAAAGAAGATGAGCAGGGAGACGGACCTGATAGATGTCTGGTTTGACTCCGGCGCGATGCCTTACGCACAGGAGGGCCTGAGAAACCTTGCCTCCCCGAAATTCGGCTGCACCGCCGACTTCATCGCCGAGGGTGTCGACCAGACAAGGGGATGGTTCTACACGCTGCACGCCATCAACACTATGGTGAGCGGCAAATGCGCATTCAGGAGGGTCATTTCCAACGGTCTGGTACTTGACAAGGAAGGCAACAAGATGAGCAAGAGGCTCGGCAATGCCGTTGACCCGTTCAAGGCCCTTGACGACTACGGCCCGGACGCCCTCCGCTGGTATATGCTCACCAATTCCCAGCCGTGGGACAACCTCAAGTTCGACGAGGCTGGTGTTGACGAGGTGCGCAGGAAATTCTTCGGAACGCTCTACAACACATATTCGTTCTTTGCGCTCTATGCGAATGTGGACGGATTCGACCCGTCTGCGGAAAAGGTGCCTGTGGCTTCCCGTCCGGAGATGGACAGGTGGATAATCTCGCTGCTGAACACCCTTGTGAAGGATGTTGTGGCGGCTTATGAGGATTATGACATCACATCCGCCGGGCGTCTGATCCAGGACTTCGTCTGCGACCATCTTAGCAACTGGTATGTGAGGCTCTGCAGGAAGCGTTTCTGGGGAGGAAAGATGGACAGCGACAAGATGTCGGCATACCAGACCTTGTATGAGGTCCTTGTCGATGTCGCCACCCTTGCCGCCCCGATCGCGCCGTTCTTTATGGAGCGTCTTTACCTCGACCTCGTTCCAGGTGCGGAATCCGTGCATTTCGTACCTATGCCTGTCTGCCGCGCGGAGAATGTGGACAAGGCTCTTGAGGAGAGGATGGACTTGGCACAGAGGGCTTCCTCAATGGTGCTCGCCCTCAGGAGGAAGGTGAACATCAAGGTGCGCCAGCCGCTGTCAAAGATAATGATTCCTGTCATCGGCGACTCCGTCCGTGCGCAACTTGACTTAGTGAAGGGGCTGCTCCTTTCCGAGGTCAATGTCAAGGAAGCGGAGTTCATCTCCGACACCGCAGGCCTCATCACAAAGAAGATCAAGCCTAACTTCAAGACCCTCGGCAAGATGTACGGGGCGAGGATGAAGTCGATTGCGGCTGCCTTCTCGGCCCTCGGACAGGATGAGATAACCGCAATCCAGGCTTCGGAGGCAAAAGGAGAGGATTATCTTCTCCATCTCCAGGACGGGGATGTGGCCCTCCGGAAAGGGGATTACGAAATAACCTCCGAGGATATGCCGGGATGGCTCGTCGCGACGGACGGACCTCTGACAATAGCCCTTGACATCACCGTGACCGATGAACTCAAGAAGGAGGGTGTCGCGAGAGAGCTCATCAACAGGATCCAGAACCTCAGGAAGGACAGCGGGTTTGAGGTCACCGACAAGATAAATGTGACCGTATTCGCCGTCGGTGGGGATTATGAAGATATATCAGGATCCCTGTCCGTCTTCGGGGAATATGTCGCAGCCCAGACCCTCGCCCTTTCGGTGAAGGTGGCCGCTGCGCAGGATGCGGACGCCGCTCAGGTCGAGTGGAACGAAGGCACGATAGGAATAAAAGTTGAAAGGCTTTAGCCTTTCCGGATAATATTTAATATATTCCATATATTTATCATTTAATATATATAGATATGGCAGAAGATATGAAACTCAACGAACCGAAGGTCCGTTACAGCGACGAGGAGTTGCAGGAGTTCAAGGAGATTATTCTTGATATGCTTGAGAAGGCAAAAAAGGAATATAAGACTCTGCGTGATGTCATAACCCACGGGTCAAGCAATGACATCGAGGACACGTCACCTACTTTCAAGGTGATGGAGGAAGGCGCCACCTCCCTCTCAAAGGAGGAGGCAGGACAGTTGGCACAGCGCCAGTACAAATTCATCCAGAATCTTGAGGCCGCCCTTGTGCGGATTGAGAACAAGACCTACGGCATCTGCCGTGTGACCGGGAAACTGATCCCTAAGGAAAGGCTCCGCCTTGTGCCTCACGCCACTTTGACTGTGGAAGCCAAGGAAATGATGAACAAGAACAAATAGCCTTTTATGAAAATAACAAAAGGGAAGCTGCTCATCATCCTTGGAGTTGTGCTTGTCGTTCTTGACCAGGTGATCAAAATCCTGGTCAAGACGAATATGACCCTCGGTGAGAGCATCCACGTGTTCGGGGACTGGTTTCAGATATATTTCATAGAGAATGAGGGGATGGCGTTCGGAATGAAGTTCGGAGGGCTTGTCGGCAAGTTCCTCCTCTCGCTTTTCCGCATAGGGCTGTTCGGAGCGCTTGTCTGGTGGGTCTCCCGCCTGCTGAAGAAGCCCGATGTCCCGACAGGAGTGGTGGTGGGGCTGACCCTCATCGCCGCAGGGGCTCTCGGAAACATTTTCGACTGCTTCTTCTACGGGCTGATATTCTCCGAGTCAACCCCGTGGACAGTCGCCTCCTTAGGAGGCAGTTATGCCCCGTTTATGTTCGGCAAGGTTGTGGATATGTTCTATTTCCCGATCATAGACACCACCTTCCCCGACTGGATGCCCTGGATAGCCGGCAGACCGTTCAAATTCTTCGCCCCCGTCTTCAATTTCGCAGACAGTTGCGTCACCTGCGGGGCCCTCTATCTCCTTTTCTTCCAGTACAAGTTTTTCGCAAAGGAGGAAAAGGACAAAAACAAGTGATCACTGATTAATATGATTGATATGAGAAAACCATTTCTTCTTGCAGCGGCGGCAGCGATAGCGTCTGTCGCGCTTTCGTGTTCCGGCCCGAAAGTCAGCAGTTCCCTTCCTCACAGCATCAAGGACGGAAAAATAGTGATGGAAGTGCCCCCAAGGGCTGAGGGACAGCAGAGTGCCCTTCTTTTGACCTGCGAGCCTATTGACACGGTCAGGGTAGGATTCATCGGACTCGGAATGAGGGGTGAGTCGGCTGTGTACAGATTCACATATATCGACGGGGTGAAAATCACCGCATTGTGCGACCTTGAGGCGGACCGTGTGGAAAGGTCACAGCAGATTCTGGAGGAAAGGGGATGGCCTGAGGCGGCGGAATACTCCGGAGAGAGCGGCTGGAAGGGTCTCTGCGAGAGGGAGGATGTGGACCTTGTCTATATCTGCACCCCTTGGCAGGTGCACGTCGAGATGGCGGTATATGCGATGGAGCACGGGAAGCACGTCGCCCTTGAGGTGCCTGCCGCGATGAGCATAAAGGAATGCTGGCAGTTGGTTGACACCTCAGAGAAGACGAGGATGCATTGTATGATGCTTGAGAACTGCTGCTACGACTTTTTCGAGATGGCTGCCCTGAATATGGCACAGCACGGTCTTTTCGGGGAAATCGTCTATGCCGAGGGAGGTTATATCCACAATCTTGACCCTTATTGGAGGGCATACCACAACAACTGGCGCCTTGAATACAACCAGGCGCACAGGGGTGATGTCTATCCTACTCACGGTATAGGTCCTGTATGCCAGGCCCTTGACATCCACAGGGGTGACAGGATGAACTACCTTGTCTCAATGGACACGAGGTCGTTTCACGGGACTGAGGTAGCCAAGGAGATGATGGGCACAGAGGAGTTCGCCAATGGAGACCAGACCGTGACGCTCATCCGCACGGCAAAGGGGAAGATGATTGAGATTCAGCACAATGTCTATACCCGCCGCCCTTACGACAGGAAGTACCAGCTGGTCGGAGTTGACGGCTACATCTGCAAATATCCGATGAGGGGTATTGCCCTGAAGTCCGAGAATCTTGAGGAGGGCGTCGCTGCCTACGACAACCTTGACGGGGAGAGATTCGTTCCAAAGGCCGTCCTTGAGGACCTTCTTGAAAAATACAAGCATCCGATTACAGCCGAGATTGAACAGAAGGCAAAGGAGGTCGGAGGCCACGGCGGAATGGACTACATTATGGACTACCGTCTGATTTACTGCCTGCGCAACGGTCTGCCTCTCGACGAGGATGTGTATGACGCCGCCGAGTGGTCCTGCCTGACCGAACTGAGCGGGCTTTCCATCGCCTACGGCTCAATGCCTGTCGAGGTTCCGGACTTCACCCGCGGTGACTGGGACAAGATCAAGGGCTTCAGTTACGCGAAATAAGAATATGAAATAAGAAATATTGACTTTTGATCGTTTGGCCGGTTCCTCAAGGACCGGCCTTTTTCGTTTATATGGTAATAAATATGCAAATATTATGTTGATTAGGTACAAGATTGACGGTGTGTCTGTCCTGGCTGTGCTGGACAGGCGCAGGAAGAAGAAAACCGGATTGTATCCGGTTAAGATAGAAGTCGTTTACAAGGGTGTCCAGAAATATTATCCGACCGGACAGGATCTGTCCTCACGGGAGTGGGAGGAACTCGGTTCGCTCAGAAGGACTGTTCCCGAGAATTATCTGGACATTCAGGACAGTTTCGGACGGGTCAAGAAGGAAGTCAAACGCCTTGTCTGTGACGGAACATTCAGTTTCAGCAGGTTGAATGCCTCATTGGGACGTTCGGGCGGAACATTGCAGCAGAGCCTTGAGAAAAAGATGCACGAAGCTCTTGACTCTGACAGAATCAACACCTATTACAGGTACAGGAGCGTCCTGAGGGCATTGTCAAAGATGTCGGACCGCTCTGTTTCTTTACGGGAGGTAACTCCCGAGTGGCTCCGTTCCTTTCACTCCTTCCTGAAGGAGGACGGAAAATCCGGCACTACAATAAATATCTATATGTCCGCCGTCAAATCAGTCGTCTCCGATGCCGTTTCTGCAGGACATATCCCCGATGCCGACAACCCCTTCGGAGCGGGGAGATACAGACTGCCTCCTTCTGCGTCACGACATATAGCCTTGACCGACAACCAGATAGAAAACCTTATGAACTACAAGGGCACAGAGACAGAAGAAAAGTATCTGGATCTCTGGATTTTCTCCTACCTGTGCAACGGAATCAATTTTATGGATATGCTCTTCCTCAGGTATGCAAATGTCTCTGGAGGGGAGATCTGTTTTGTCAGGGCAAAGACCTCTTCCTCGCAGAGCAGCCCGAGGGTGATCAGGGCGGTGATGACTGAAAGGATGAAGCGGATTCTGGAGAGGTGGGGGAATGAGTACACGGGCAATCCCGCGACATTTCTTTTCAAGTACGCTAAAGGCGGAGAGACACAGATGGAGAAAGTCCACCTTGTAAGGAAAGTAGGCTACCTGTGCAACAGAACCCTCAAGCAGATTGCCCGCAAACTGGATATCCCCCGTCTGACAGTCTATTCCGCGAGACATTCATACGCTTCGGTCCTGCAGCGCAGCGGAGTGGATGTCTCCCTGATTTCGGATCACCGGAAAAAGTAGGTTGATAAAATAAGTCTAGTTACCTTTGTGGTAT
>JBJEJS010000459.1:0-5776 GCA_051878235.1 Candidatus Cryptobacteroides sp. | reverse complement strand
TGACAAAACATCAAAAGAGAGACCGCCCGGAAGGACGGTCTCTCTCTATTAAGAACTGTGACGATTATTCGACAACCTCAAAAACAGGGCTGGTGCCATCAAGGTCGGCAGTATCTGAAGCAAGACGGCAAGTTCCGCCATTCGGAGCCTCCAAAGTCTTCTTCCCGGCAGTCCAATTGGCCACACAAACCATCCTGAACTGCATCTGGGTGCAAGCCTTAGACAGTGTGAAAGTCTTATCGACAGTCACATTGACAGTCTGCTCCACAAAGTTATACTGAACTGAATTACCGGTCTCCGTCTCGGTCTGGAGTTCATCCGTAGGTTGCCACGACTCTCCGTCCCAATACTCAAGCGTCCAGAATTTCTGGCCTGTTCCGGAAACCCTTGTGAGGAATTTGACGTGGAGTTTTGTGCCGGCCGGATACTCTTTCCCGTCAGTTGCCGTGAAGAGCCAGTAATCTCCAGGCCATACGCCTGTCACAAAAGGATGTCCGGTACTGCCCACATTGTACTTCGGATTGTCCGTCCCGGCGAATGAGGTCTTGTCAACCTGCACGAATGTGATACGGCCGCTTCCGACTGACGGAGCATTGGTATCGACATACATTCCATTGTCTCCGGCAGTGTTCTTGAATGTTCCGGAAAGTGTTCCGAAGGTCTCCACATACGCATCTTTCGAAGTGTCATTATCAAATAGCCATTTTGCCCTGAGGACAGGCTCCGGTTCCTTGATTGTGATGACAGGACCGTCGGTAGAGCTCTCCGGCACTGACCATCTGTGCGTTCCTCCGTTAGGAGCCGCCAATGCACCGCTGCCGTTGCACTGCCAGTTGGCAACACAGACAAACCTGATTCTGACAGTCTGATTGTTGATCGCATCCTCAAGTTTGAAGGTTTCAGATATGGTCTGGTTGGAGATTGTCATCACATGCGTATAGACGGCATTTGTACCTGTCTCTGTCTCAGTCTGGGTCTCCTTAACATATTTCCAGTCCTCACCTCCGACATTGTACATCATAGCCCAATATCTTTGACCTGTGGCAGAACATCTGGTCACACCTGTAAAGTTGACCGTAGAGCCCGCAGAGGCAGTGACTCCAGGAACAGTGAATTCCCAATAGTCACCTGTCCATGCACCTGCAATAAAAGGCTCTCCTGTAGAACCAATGGTCCTTGCTTTCTTTGAATTGACATCAAGTGCCACATTCTCTGCAAGGTCAACCCAGGAGATGTATCCCGTTCCCTTGGCTGAAGGGAAGGAATTGGTCTTCTCAAAAGCATCTTTGTAAGAAGACATCACATCTTTCGAGAAGGTCCAGGAAATCACGGACTCTCCAGAAGGAGATGCCGGTCCCTGAGTCACCACAATCGGCACAAGCAACTCCTCATCCTTGTTCACCAGAGAAATTGTTGCAGACCTCTCCACAGTCTCCACATTGGCTGCTGTATAGAGGACAAGCAGAGTCTCATCAACAAGGGATTTTGTCTCAATAGGCTCGACAGAAATCCAGTCCACCGTGTCAGGGATGACTATTTCATAATCCACATTGTGCTGGACGGTGACATTGAATGACAATGTTGTCGCATCAATGTTAACATAATTTCCTCCGACAACACTGATGAACGGCTTGAGTTCCTGCCCTGCGGCAGACTGAATCACACGGATGCCCTTCTTAGTCATTCCTGACACAATTGTGATAAGCCCCTCACGGAGAGTGCTGAGTGTACTTGGAGCACAAGTGACATTCACTACGGATTCTGAATAGGCGGCACCGGAAGTGACATCAAGCGTAATCCAGTCAGAATTGGTGGTGATGGTATAATCCTGATCGGAAGTGACAGTGAATGAATTAGGTCCCTCCGGAGTGCCTTCGAACAGAAGAAGTTCTTCTGAGCAGGTCACATTACCGTAAACCAGGGTTTCCCCTCCGGCTGCGACACAACTGATGATCGGCTCAGTTCCGGTTGCAGCGCCAGAAAAGTCCAGACGGGCAGATGCCGTCGTCGGCTTCTCCATCTGTTTACCGTCTGACGAGATGATGTTGGAAGCGACATACCAGCGGAACTTGACCTCTGAAGTCGTATTTTCATATTTGACAACCTGAGAGATAATCTTGTTGTAATCATCAGCAGATCCTCCCGGATACATATCCTGAGTGTATCTTACCTCTGTCCCGTCAGGAGCGACGAGAGTCTGGAGCGTCCCGGCAATCTTCCATTCGCTTCCGTCAAGATATTCAAGCCTCCAATGACGGCAGCCTGAGCCTGATATACGGGCCTCATACTGAATCTTGATGAGGGAACCAGCAGGGACAGGAGCATCTGCGGTAAACTCATAATAATCTCCCGGCCAGGCGCCGTTGACGCGAGGATTGCTTCCGGAAGCGTCACAAGTGGATGCCGTTCTGTCCAGCCCCGGAACTTCCGCACGGTAGAAACAGATTGTGCCTGAACCTGTTTCAGCATCAATGGTAGGAATAGGATTGGATGCCGACAGCCATTTTTTATAATAATCGTTACCGGCACTTGCCTTCCATTGGACAGGAAAACCTTCAATATCGGCAGAAGCGCCCTCTTGAGTGACAGGAATCACTATATCCTTGATTCCAAGAGACTCTTCCATCGTCTTGATGATGATGTTGAAGCCCCGGATGGATCCGTTGGAATTGTCAGGACATTTGATCTTGATTGTGTTGACGACAGACAGGACGGTCTTCTCCTCATCCTCATATTTCAGTTCAGTCAAATCCTCAGTCCAAAGGGCAGGATCTTCTGAAGCATAATCGGCATTTGCCACAAGAGTGTAAGTCCAAGCGACATTTGAAGACACCTTCACTGAAGCGTTGCCGCCGGTCGAAACGACTTCCACCTTGTTGACATTCGTCTCAAGACGAGGTTTGGAATTGGCCTGATGAAGGAGGAACGTACCTCCCACCTCAATGTCCTTCATCCCGTCATTGAGCACAAACCGGTAACCTGCCACACGGTCGGAAGTCCTGTCATTGTTGCGTTTCACACGGAAAAAGATGAGTCCCTCACCGCTTCCGCCGTCTTCAGGGAATGGAGTCACCCAATCCTGGTCGTCAGAAATAGGGACAATTTTCCAGTCACAGTTCGAATATATATGGAAGCGCTGTGCCTTATATATCGAATCCGCTGCGACTGCCTTGCTCGCATATTCAAAATATTGCAGTTCTTCAGTATGGTTCTTCACCTCACCGTAAACTATGAGGTTGTCATCCTGACCGTCCGTGCAGAGAACGAAAGTAGGTGTCTCCACCACATCCGCTTTCCTGCAGGATGGCAGAAGGGCCAGTCCGCACAATGCGGCAGACAATATGTAAACTAATTTTTTCATACTTTTCATTGTTTAGACGGATTAGTCAGCAAATGCGTTATGCCTCATATAAGGATCACGATGTCCTCCGTTTTTCTTGGCGTATGACCAGTCAAGGGTGGTATGCATATCATTCTTTCCGCCCATACGCTCCAAAGCGCCGGAGACATTGGTGAAGTTTGTGGAAACGGTATATTGAGGATATGCGAACCTGGTCGGATATTCAAAATCGTTATACACCGTTCCATTTCCAACCACCAGACGAGGATATTCAGTCCTCCTCCATTCGTTGAACTGTTGGAAATCCACATAGAAGAGGGAAAGCCATTTCTGAGAAAGGAGAAGGTCCTCAGTCGAACGGTAGCGTCCATTGAGTTGTGCTTTCTTCGCCTTCACTTCCGCCCTCTTGGCGATAATCTGCTCATTGTCATCGGATGTTCCCTTTACAAGGTCGTAAAGTTCCTTCTCGAGGGCGTCAAGTTCAAAACCGGCTACAGTATTGGCCTGGGCAATATCCCAACTTGCAAGCGGAGATGCGAGGAACGCGTCAATGTCAGCCTGCTTGATTTCTTTCGGACGGTCATTGTACTTGTCCATCGGGGCCCATTTCTGTATGTCGGCCGTCACAGCGGCTTCATACAATTCCTTGGCAGTCTTTCCTGAAACAGTCAATTTGCCTTTAAGGACACCTTCAGCCTCAATAAAGAGAATCTCAGAATAATCCATCAGTTCCATAGGCTGGTCCTCACGGCACATAGTCTGGTAATTCTGGTATGTGAGAGTGCGCTTCTCAGCCTCCTGACATTCATCCGTCGATGCACCTCCGACAGTTCCCTGCCACTGGTCCGTCTTGTTGGCCTGTGCCCAGACCGCAAGTCTCGGGTCCTTGTCAACCGCAAAGAATTTGTCATCCGTGCTGACAAGCATCGATATTGCGAGTTCCGTGAAACGGCGCATCTGGAAATCTGATTTCGAAATCGGAGTGCCGTTACCGAAATAAGACTTGTAAGGGTCAACATCCTGAGTCACAACAGTGGCATTGTCAGCATTGGACTCGAACACCGGGAATTTCACCGGATCATCCACCATTGCCTGGAGTTCTGACCACCAGGTCTCGTCAATAGATGCCATATACAGAAGGGTACGCATCCTGATGGAATTTGCGAACTTGATCCATTTGGCGGCGCTTCCGCCATAGAGCACATCCAACTCGCTCTTCAACATCTTCGGTTTCTGGGAGAGGATTTCGACTGCGGCGTCAATGTCATCGACGATGTGCTTATAGACCTCCTCCTGTGACTCGAATGCAGGAGTAAGGTTGGTTGAGCCCATATATGCCTCAGAATAAGGGATGTCGCCATATATTGTGGTAAGACAGCCAAGGCAATATGCCTTTATGATGATACCGACTCCATAAAGGAAATCATCATTCTCATCCAAGGCAAGGGAGGACATATGAAAGGCATCGTAGCCATACCTTGCATAATTGTCCCAGATGCTCTGGAACTGCTTTGAGTTAATGTTGTAACGATGTTCCTGGCGGGTACCTGAATTCGTACAGGCAGTCATTCCGGAAACCTCGTGACAGTAATACCAACTGTGCTCCTGACCGAACCGGGGAATGCCGTAAAGGATAGGCTCAATACAGTTGGACGCTGAAATCTGCCCAAAGGTAACCCTATTCGGGTTTGTGTTTATTTTCTCGAAGTCCTTGGTGCAGGAAGCCGTTGCGGCAAGTACGAGAACACTTGCGAATATTGTTTTTAAAGCTTTCATGACTAGAACTGTACTTTAAGATTGAAACCATACGAACGGTTCATAGGGAATGAACCGGCCTCTACACCCCTTACGATATTTGAGCCGCTGAATGAGCCGACCTCCGGATCATAGAACGGGAAATTGCTTATGCAGAAAAGGTTGGTCGCAAAGAACGCGATGGATGCGCCCTGAAGGACCTTGACTTTCTGCTTGTTGAGCAGCGACTGAGGGAATTTGTATTCCACACGGAGTTCCTTCATCTTGAGGAAAGAAGTGTCATAGGTATATCTTTCCATATTATAACGGGAGCCGTATGTGGAGTTGTAGTATGCCTGCACATCCGTGCAGAGCGTGGTGTTCTTCTGATATGTGACGATCTTGTTGCCGTCAGCATCAATTGACTCTATAGCGTTCACGCCTTCAACCACCATACCGTCATACCTTCCCTCGAGCGAGTTGGTCAGTTTTCCCTGATAACTCAAGTTCGCGGCAGTAACAGAATAGGTCTTTCCTCCGAGTTGTGCAGCAAAAGTCGCAGAAATGCTGAGGTCCTTCCAACGGAGGGAGGTGGAAAGTCCTCCTGTCCAATCAGGGTTGACATTACCCAGATATGTATATCCGTTGTATGATTTTGAATCCGTGGCATTAGCGGCAGGAGCAGTAGGAAGACCCGTGTCA
>JBJEJS010000458.1:0-5804 GCA_051878235.1 Candidatus Cryptobacteroides sp. | reverse complement strand
TATGGAGTATTACTCGGCAAGGCTGCACGCGGAACTCAACAGGAACTCCCTCATCGGCAGGAAGGCTCCGGCACTTGACCTGAGGACTCTGGACGGGAGGGACTGCAGAATCCCCGACGAGGGGGAAAGGAGACTTAAAGTCTTGTATTTCTATGACACAGACTGTCCCGTATGCTCAGCCCAGACATCTCTTCTGAAGGCTGTCCTCAAGGACTTTGATGTTGTGCCATATGCCATATACACGGGAACGGAACGGGAAAAATGGCTCAAATATGCAGAGGAAAGGCTGGATTTTGCAGGTGATACAGTCAACCTTTGGGACCCTGACAGGACATCTGACTTTGAAATGCTTTACGGTGTCATACAGACTCCCGCCATATTTCTGGTGGACGGCAGGGGAATCATCATAGGCAGAAGGCTTGACCCGTCCTCGCTCGGGAAACTGCTGACGGAAATTTCCCTGAAGGAAGATATGGAATACGGCAGCGACGAGGTTATGGAAATCTTCGGAAAGATTTTCGCCCCGATTGAGGGCGGAATGGGATGCGAGGGGCTGAGCCGTATGGCCTCACACATCTGCGACATCGCGCTTGAGAACAGGGACACCACCCTTTTCAAACAGATGACAGGAGACCTGCTCTATTTCATCGCGGACAAGAACAGCGAAAACTACAAATGCGGGACTCCCGATTTTGCGGACAGGTTCATCCTTGAAAGGGAGGACATCTGGAACAGTCCTGACGACACCCTGAAAGTAATCAGCCTCGCCCGTTTCCTCAAGGATGCCGCCCTCCTGTCCCCTATCGGCACCAGACTTCCGAAAGTGAAGGTCCAGTCCGTTGAAATCACAAGGGGGAAGGACGGGAAACCTGCCCTGCGCAATGTCAGGGCGGACCTGTCCAAGCAGAAATCAACCCTTGTGGTCTTCCGCATTGAGGACTGCGGGACTTGCAGGGAGAAAACCGAATCCCTCACGGGGAAACTTGTCTCCGAGGGGGGATTACACATCGGAAAGGCAGGGAACATAAGGAAAATACTTCTGATTGATATGAACCGTCTCTGGGAGGAGGAGCCTGGAACTGCCACCCTGCTTTCCGACAACATCGACCTCACAGGCATCCCTATGGTCATCGCCACCAACCGCAACGGCCTTATCTCCAGAAAATATTTATAAATATATTATTTCCTTATAATCATACGGACAAGGAACAGGGCGGCAAGAAGAAGGGCGACGAATGAGCAGATGCGTCCCGTGATGTCCCCGTAGGTCACAAAGAAAGTCTCCTTGTCGTTCAGATTCACCTGACCCCTCAGAATCTCCTGCGTCCACCAATGGCTTCTCTCAAGGATGTTCCCCTTCTGGTCTATTATTGCGGAAACGCCTGTGTTTGCACATCTTGCGATGTCCCTGCGAGTTTCAATCGCCCTCAGGGAGGCATATCTCAAATGCTGCCTGTAACCAGGAGTGTCCCCCCACCAGGCATCGTTGGTGATGACAGTCAGGAGTTCCGCCCCTTCTTTGACATATCCCGTGCAGAACTTCCCATAGACCGACTCATAGCACACGGCACACCCGAGAGGTATGTCCCCAAAATGCAGGAGGCTGATGCGGTCCTGTCCGACACACCTGCCCATAACACCTCCGAGCAAGTCGTCTATCTTGCAGAACAATGCAGGATAAGGGGTCTTCTCGACCGCCACCACAAGGCGGCTCTTGTGATATATCTCCGGCTCCCTGCCCGCCTCCATCATCAGGGCGGAGTTGTGGGACTCGCGCCACAGTCCGTTCCTTGTCCGTCGGGCGGTATATGAAGGTCTTGAGGATGAAGGGAATATGGAATATGTGGACGCTCCGAAAAGGATGGCGCAGGATGGATATTCCTCCAGAATCCTGCCGAATCTCGTCATAGTGGGGTTTGACTGCCATTGCCCCACAACCACATTGTCAGTGAAAGTCTCGGGCGCGATGAAAAGAAGCCTCTTTGAAGTGTCCTCCTTGACAAGCACCGACCTCATCTGCCCCTCAAGCAAAGCGTCCTGCTGATTCCTGTCCATCCCCCCGAATTTGTTGTATGGGTCTATATTCGGCTGAAGGACACATATTTCCACGGGATTATCAGTTTCTTCATATTTGTCATATATAACCTTGGAAACAACAAAAGGCGCGACGAAAAGAACAAGAAGCCCGATGACGGAAGCCATCCTTGCCTTCGCATTGAAACGCTGCCACGAGCCGTCCGAAAGGCAGACCATCAGACCGAAAATGCCGAGGTTGCACGCCCATATCCAAAGGGAGCCTCCGAGAGTTCCCGTGTACTCATACCACTGGATGCATCCTGGGCTTCCCGCAAAGGCATTCCCGAGGACCAGCCACGGCCAGGAGATCTCCGCATCGAAATAGAAGCGTTCCCAGGCAATCCACAAGGCAGCCAGGAAAATATATGGCAGCACTCCCCCGAGGCGCTTACGGCTCAGGCGGAACGCCCCGAAGATCAGGGACATCTGGAGGGAATTGGCAAGGACGGCAAAAATTCCCCCGCCTACAGTCGCATTGCATACCCAGAATGTCGTGAAGGCGTTCCAAAGGACAAACGCGGAATAATGCCATATCCACACCTTCCTCACCCCGTACAGGGTGGCAACCCTCTCCATACAGAGCAGAGGGACTATCCCGAACAGAGCGAAAAAGCCGCAATGCGGCACAAGGAAGGGGACGGACATCAAGACTGAGAACAGCAGGACAAGCCCCCAAAGCAGCATTTTTTCCCGTTTCATATCACATATTCCGTAATTCCGACGGCGCAATAAACGATTTATTTTCCAAGAGGGGCAAATATAGGAATTTATTTAGTATTTTTGCGAGATTTATGTCCAATCCTCAAAAGGAAACGACCAATGCTTACTGACATCATTAAAGGATTCATCATCGGGATTTGCGCATCAGCCCCTCTCGGGCCGATAGGGATTCTCGTGGTACAGAAGACTTTGAGCAGCGGGCGGAAGGCAGGCTTCGCGACAGGGATGGGCGCGTGCATCGTGGACACGCTTTTTGCCGTCGTTGCACTTTTCGCCCTGTCATTCGCCCAGGAGATGATTGACAGCCACAAGGAAGTCATTCTCATAGCGGGCGGTCTGATCGTCGCAATCCTGGGGTGGTCGATGGCAAGGTCAAATCCTCTCAAGAGACTGAAGGAAAAGTCAAGCCGTCTGGTGTCATTCAAGGATTTCGGACAGGCATTGATTATGGGTCTCTCAAACCCGGGGGCAATCATCGTGATATTCGGACTCTTCGCCTTTTTCGGCATCGGCTCGTCCCCTGACTACGATGTCTGGAATATGGTGGCGATAATCCTTGCCGTCTTTGCAGGAGCCACAACCTGGTGGTTCTCAATCACAGGAGTCCTCAACCATTTCAGGAAAAGATTCAGGCTGCGCACTATCCTGTGGACAAACCGCGTCACAGGCATTATAGTGATAATCATAGGCATAGCCCTGTTCTGCGAAGGCATTTACAAATTGATATTTCATTATTTGAGCGTATGAGCAAATTCTTCCACAACTGGATAGTCAAGAACTTGTTGCTGGCTTTGGTACTGGTCATCCTGCTGGTGGCTGGAGCGGTCATCCTTCTGAGGGTGGTCACAAAGCACAATCACGAGATAGTGGTCCCGGACTTCACCAATATGAGTGTTCCCGAGGCGGTCGCCGTGGCCCAACAGCACGAGATGCGCATTCAGGTGACGGATTCCGTCTATGTGAAAAGAATGGGACGGGGAGATGTCTATCGCCAGACCCCCAAGGCAGGGACCCACGTCAAGAAAGGACGCAGGATTCTCCTGACAATCAATGCGGTGACTCCTAAAAGCGTCACTATGCCAAACCTTGTCGGGTACTCGATGAGGCAGGCAAAGGCGGAACTCCTTTCAAGGGGTCTCCAACTCGGCAGGCTGATATATGTCAATGACATAGCCACCAACAATGTCCTCAAGCAGATAATGTCCGACAAGGAGATAATGCCCGGCGTGCAGGTGGAGAGCGAGTCAGTCATTGACCTTGTGGTGGGGCTGAATCCCGCTGATGACAGGACCATTGTTCCGTATGTGGTCGGCTCAAGATACCTGAACGCCGTCGATGCGGTGCACGACAGGTCCCTCAACATCAGGAATCTGAATTTCGACAAAACGGTGAAAGATTATTCGGATTCCCTCAACGCGATGGTCTATAGGCAGTCCCCTGAAGAGGAGGAATGTCTTATGGGAACAGGAGTCACCCTCTATCTGACCCTTGACAAGACCAAAGTTCCTGAAGCGCCGGTCCAGGAGATAACGATTGACTGAAAGTGACGGATATGAGTGCAGAAGACTACGGCGACATTCTTGACGAGGAATTCCTCGAAGACGGGCTTTCCGCCTTTCCCGATGACTCCGACGATCCGGCCGCTGACCAGGAAGGCGGGATGTTCGAGCACTACAGGTTTGTCCTTGACAAGGGCCAGGCTCCGATGCGCGTGGACAAATATCTCGCCACGCATATGGAATACACTTCCCGGCACCGCATCCAACTTGCAATCAAACAGGAATATGTAAGAGTCAACGGCAAGACCGCCAAAGCCAACTGCATCGTCCGCCCCTCGGATGTGGTGACCTTCGTTATGCCATACCAGAGGCGTGGCCTTGAAATAAAGCCCGAGGACATCCCTCTCGACATTGTTTATGAAGACGACGACCTGCTGGTCCTGAACAAGCCCGCAGGGATGGTGGTGCATCCTGGTCACGGACATTTCTCAGGGACCCTTGTGAACGCCCTTGCGCATCATCTGGGAATCAGCCAGGATGCGGACGCAGAGGATGAGAGGATGGGTGTCCTGGTCCACAGAATCGACAAGGACACCTCCGGACTGCTCGTGGTCGCCAAGAACGAGGAGTCCCAGCTGAAACTCGCCCGCCAGTTCTTCGTCCACTCAATCGACAGGATCTATGTCGCGATAGTCTGGGGAAACATCAGGGAGGACGAAGGCACCATCACCGGAAACATCGGCAGGGACCCGTCCGACAGGATGCGCTTCAAGGTCTTCCCCGAGGGAGACAGAGGGAAACACGCCGTCACCCATTTCCGTGTCCTGGAGAGATTCGGCTATGTCACGGTCGTGGAATGCCGCCTTGAGACCGGCAGGACCCACCAGATAAGGGTGCATTTCAACTACATAGGCCACCCTCTCTTCAATGACGAAAGATATGACGGTGCGGAAATACGCCAGGGCACCATCTATGCTAAATACCGCCAGTTCATCGAGAACTGCTTCAAGATTCTCCCGAGGCAGGCCCTCCACGCCAAGACCCTCGGCTTCATCCATCCGACCACCGGCAAGCATCTCCAGTTCGACTCCCCCATCCCTGACGATATGCAGGCCCTGATCGACAAATGGCGCAAATATGCCGGCGCCGTCCCGGACCTCTCCGAAGACTGACCGGCCATCTTCCCAAATCTGCTTTTTAGTTTTACAAAACACAACTGTTACCATATCCCGACACAGCATTCCCCGCTTCGGACGACATAGCATTTGCCACTTCGACCGACACAGCATTTCCCGCTTCGACCGACATAGCGTTTGCCACTTCGACCGACATAGCCTTTTCCGCTTGACCGACACAACTTTTACCGTCATGCCCGACACCGATCGGGCATCCTGGCGCAAAAAGATTCCCGGTCAAGTATTCTAAGACTTTTGCAAGTCTTTTTTGTTATTTTCTAGTCCTACCTTCGAGGAAACGGTGAAGGAATATGTATTTGTTGCGCTCAAAGGG
>JBJEJS010000457.1:0-5814 GCA_051878235.1 Candidatus Cryptobacteroides sp. | reverse complement strand
TTTCTCTAGCCTCGCGCTGTTGTGGGCTATCAGGGAGTTCGCGGCGTCCACTATGACCTTGGTGGAACGGTAGTTCCTCTCCAGACGGAAAGTGCGGCTTTCGGGATAGTCCTTCTTGAAGTCAAGGATATTCTGGATCTTCGCGCCACGGAAGGCATATATGGACTGGGAGTCGTCCCCGACCACACATATATTATTATGGGGCAACGCAAGCCTTCTCAATATGACATATTGCGAAAAGTTGGTGTCCTGATACTCATCGACCATAATGTAGTCGAAGCGCGAGGCGACAGCCTTTGCGGCTTCAGGGTTGTCACGGAGCAATATATTCATATTCAATAGAATATCATCGAAATCCATAACCCCTGCCTGCCTGCACTTTTGTGCATATAGCCTATATATCTCGTAAATCTTCGGTTTTTTTGCCGCCGAATCGTTGGCGATGGCGGTCTGGTTACGTCCGTAAGCCTCCGCCGTGACGAGATTGTTCTTCGCCATCGAAATACGGGACAGCACCTCCCTCGGCTTATAGACCTTGTCATCAAGTTGGAGTTCCTTCAGGCACGCCTTGACCGCAGATTCGGAATCGCCCTTGTCGTAGATTGTGAAAGTGGGAGGATAGCCGATGCTGTCCGCATATTCCCTTAGGAATCTGATGAATACGGAATGGAAAGTTCCCATACAGAGCCTCCTTGCCGCCCTTTCGCCGACCATCATCGCGATTCTCTCCTTCATCTCCGACGCGGCCTTCTTGGTGAATGTCAAGGCAAGAATGCGGGAGGGGTCTCCCCCTCCCGCCAATATATAGGCTATTCTGCTCGTCAATACCCTGGTCTTTCCCGAACCCGCACCAGCGACTATCAGCACCGGTCCCTCTATTTGGCTGACAGCCAATTTCTGCTCCCTGTTCAGCCCCTCTAATATCGTACTTGAATTGTTTTCCATATCGGCTGCGAAATTACAAAAAAATCACTATCTTCGCGGCGGTTTTTCGAAAATACTAAAACGGTTTTTATAATGTCAAACAACATTCAATTGAAACAGGGGCTGAACATTCCCATTTCGGGGAATCCGGTCCAGAAGACGAGGAAAGATGTTGTGAGTTCCGTGATCGCATTGAAACCGACCGACTTCAGAGGTCTTGTACCAAAACTTCTCGTGAAGGAAGGGGATGAGGTTTTGTGCGGGACACCGGTCCTTGCAGACAAATCCTCCCCGGAAATTCTTTTCACTTCGCCTGTAAGCGGGACTGTCGAGGCAGTCGTGAGGGGCGAAAAAAGGAAACTCCTTGAGGTGAGGATCAAGCCTGACGCAGAGCAGAGGCACATCGATTTCGGTGTCAGGAAAGTCAACGACCTCAAAGATGCGGACATCAGGGAAATCCTGCTCAAGAGCGGACTCTGGCCCGCTTTCATCCAGAGGCCTTACGGCATCCTCGCAAACACCCAGGCAAGACCTAAGGCAATATTCGTGTCGGCATTCTCCACCGCTCCTCTCGCAGCGAATATGGAGTATGTGCTCAGGAACGAGACTGACAACATCCAGACGGGAATCAACGCGGTCGCAAAACTCACTGACGGAGGCGTCCACCTTTCCCTCTGCTCGTCCAACTTCAACGGCACTCCTTTCCACAAACTGGAGAATGTCATCTTCCACACGTTCTCAGGAGCGCACCCTGCGGGAAATGTCGGAATCCAGATCCACAACATCGACCCTATAAGAAAAGGCGAGACCGTCTGGACCATTTCTCTGATGATGCTCGCGGCCATCGGCAAACTGCTGAACACCGGAAAGCTTGACCTCAGGCGCAAAGTGGCTGTCACAGGCCCTAAGGCGATTGACCCTTGTTATGTGGACACTGTTCCCGGTATGGCAATCGCTGACATCGCGGAGTTCTACGACAATTCGGCAAACGACATCCGCTTCATCAGCGGAGATGTGCTCACAGGAAAGAATGTCGGGGCTGACGGCTTCCTCGGTTTTTATGACAACCAGGTGACTCTCATAAAGGAGGGCAACGAGTTCGAGATGCTGGGATGGGCCAAGCCTTTCAGGACACACCTGTTCAGCGCATCAAGGGCATATTTCTCGTGGCTCACTCCTAAGAAGATCTACGATATGGACACCAACACGCACGGAGGCGAGCGTGCCTTTATGATGAGCGATGTTTACGGGAAGGTGCTTCCTATGCACATCTTCCCTGTGCACCTTATAAAGGCCTGCCTCGCAGGTGACATCGACAAGATGGAGCAACTCGGAATCTACGAGGTGCTTGAGGAGGACATCGCGCTCTGCGAATATGTCTGCCCGTCAAAAATCGGATGGACATCAATCCTCAGCGACGGCATCAACCTTATGTTGAAGGAAATGGCTTAAATGAAGAAAGTTATGAACGGATTAAGAAAATATATTGACAAAATCAAGCCGAACTTCACCAAAGGCGGAAAGTTCGGGTTTCTTCAGTCAACTTTCGAGGGATTCGAGACATTTCTCTTCGTCCCTGACACCGTCACAAAGAACGGCACGCACGTCAAGGACAGCGTTGATCTGAAAAGAATTCTTATTATAGTGGTGCTCGCCCTCGTTCCTGCAATGCTTTTCGGAATGTGGAATGTGGGATTCCAGCACAATGCGGCATTCGGTCTCGGCTGGGGCTTCTGGCAGATGTTCTGGTACGGACTGGTAAAAGTGATTCCGCTCTACCTCGTGTCCTACATTGTCGGACTGGGAATCGAGTTCGTCTCCGCCCAGTTGAAGGGCCACGAGATCAGCGAGGGCTACCTTGTCTCAGGTATGCTCATTCCTCTTATTGTCCCTGTGGATGTGCCACTGTGGATGCTTGCGGTGGCAGTCGCTTTCGCGGTCATCCTCGGCAAGGAGGTCTTCGGCGGGACAGGAATGAACATCTGGAACCCTGCCCTTCTCGCACGCGCCTTCCTGTTCTTCTCATACCCGAGCAAGATGTCAGGTGACACCGTCTGGACAGGCGGAGTGACAAGATACATTGCCGAGGGCAAGGCTTACGCCTGCGGCACAGGAATGGTTGACGGATTCTCCGGAGCGACCCCTCTCGCACACCCTTCTATGGAAGGCCTTCAGAATGCGGGAACAAGTTTTATGGACCTTTTCATCGGAACGGTGCCGGGATCGGTAGGTGAGACTTCAGTCATCGCGATTCTCATCGGGGCTGCCATCCTGCTCATCACAGGAGTCGCCAGTTGGAAGATTATGTTCTCATCCGTCCTCGGAGGGCTTGCAATCGGATACCTCGGATATTTCTGCGGCGCGACCGACCTTCCAGGATACTGGCAACTCGTTATGGGAGGCTTCGCATTCGGTACAGTCTTTATGGCGACCGACCCTGTGACTTCAGCCCAGACGGAATGCGGGAAATGGATTTACGGCTTCCTTGTCGGCGCACTTGCAGTGACAGTCCGTCTGTGGAATCCTGGTTATCCTGAGGGTATGATGCTCGCCATCCTCCTGATGAACACATTCGCACCTCTGATTGACCATTATGTGATCTCCGCATCAATCAGGAGAAGGTCGAAAAAAGTAAAAATCGCTTAATATTGAATAGGTATGAACACTAACGGAAATACATATACAGTAATATACTCCACCGTACTGGTTATGGTGGTGGCGGCGGTTCTTGCGTTTGCGGCCATCTCCCTCAAACCGCGTCAGGACGAGAATGTGAAGAAAGAGACCATCACCAAGGTGCTCATCGCCGCAACGGAGTCCAGCAATGAGATGAATGTCTCAGGGGACACGGATGTGATGGCTATGTATGCAGCACAGGTCAGGTCCGCCTTCTATGTTGACGGGAACGGAAACGAGGCAGGTCTGATGGAGACAGGAAAGGACGACATCAAGAAGATAGAGGTCGCCACCACCTCCGACCTGAAGAGGCAGAACGACATCATCAAACAGATTGACAAAGGCAACACGGACCTGCTCGCCTCACTCAGGCTTCCTGTCTATATATTTGACATCGACGGGGAAAGCGTAACCGTGATTCCTTGCTACGGAGCCGGTCTGTGGGGTCCTATCTGGGGATATATCGCAGTGAAGGAAGACGGCAGGGACATCCTTGGGGCAATCTTCGACCACAAGAGCGAGACTCCGGGACTCGGAGCGAAAATCGCCGAGGAGCCTTTCTACACCCAGTTCATAGGCAAGAGGTTCTCAGACTCAGAGCCGATGTTCTCTGTCGTGAAAGGAGGGGCGAAAGGTGCCGCCGACGGTGTTGACGCGGTCAGCGGTGCGACAATCACCTCCCGTGCGCTCGGAGTGACAATCAACACCTGGGTCAAGTATTACGAGCCTTATTTCACCAGAATACGCCAGGCTGCCGAAGCGGCAGAAGTTTCCGGGGCTTCCGAAATGGCGGAGGCTGCCGAAGCCGCACAAGACAGCGCGGAAACATCAGAGGCGGAGGCTGTTAAATAATTGGAGGACAGACAAATGAAAGACAATCTTAAAGAAACATTATTGCAGCCTATATTCAAGGGCAACCCTATCACGGTGCTCGTGCTCGGCATCTGCTCGTCTCTTGCCGTGACCGTGCAACTCAAGGGAGCCTGCGTTATGGCTCTTTCAGTGATAATCGTCACCGGACTGTCAAGTTTCGTGGTCTCGCTGATGAGGAATTCCATTCCGAACAGAATCAGGATCATCGTCCAACTCGTTGTGGTGGCAATGATGGTGATTCTTGTGGACCAGGTGCTCAAGGCATTCTCCTACAGCATCAGCAAGACTCTGTCGGTCTATATCGGCCTTATCATCACCAACTGTATCGTGATGGGGCGCATCGAGGCCTTTGCCCTCGGAAACAAGCCGATCCCGTCACTGCTTGACGGACTTGCCAACGGCGCAGGCTACGGAATGATACTCATCATCGTGGCATTCTTCCGTGAACTGCTCGGCTCGGGTACGCTTTTCGGATTCAGGGTGATTCCGGAGGCTGTCTATCAGGCAGGATATATGAACAACGGACTGATGATTCTTCCTCCTATGGCACTCATCCTTCTGGGCTGCATCGTCTGGGTTCAGAGAAGCATCCAGAAAGACCTTCAGGAAAAATAACATCAAACTCGAATCGAAATGGAATATTTAAGTTTATTCGTAAAGTCAATATTCGTTGACAATATGATATTCGCCTACTTTTTGGGTATGTGCTCATATCTGGCGGTATCAAAGAATGTGAAGACGGCTACCGGTTTGGGTGTTGCTGTTATCTTCGTCCTGCTTGTCACACTTCCCATCAACTACCTGCTGAACGAGTATCTTCTGAAACCGGGCGCACTGTCCTGGCTTGGAGAGAGATTCGCAGGCGTGGACCTGAGTTTCCTCAGTTTCATCGTATTCATCGCGGTGATCGCCGCCATAGTCCAGATTGTGGAGATGGTTGTGGAGAAGTTCGCTCCCGCACTTTATTCCTCACTCGGAATCTTCCTTCCGCTGATTGCGGTGAACTGCGCCATCCTCGGAGGCTCCCTCTTCATGCAGGAAAGGGACTATGCCAATGTAGGAGAGGCTGCGGTATATGCGCTCGGCTCAGGAATCGGCTGGTTCCTTGCGATTGTGGCACTCGCCGCCATCAGGGAGAAAATGGCATATTCACACGTTCCGGCACCGCTGAAAGGTCTCGGAATCACTTTCATAACCGTAGGTCTGATGGGTATGGCATTTATGACCTTTATGGGTATTCAACTTTAATCCGGAGGACTTGAAATGAACGAATTGACAACAACAATACTCGTTTCGGTGGTTGCCATCGTGGTGATCACCCTTCTGCTGGTCGCTCTCCTG
>JBJEJS010000456.1:0-5844 GCA_051878235.1 Candidatus Cryptobacteroides sp. | reverse complement strand
AAACAAAAAAGGGATAGACATTCCGGTTGTAACGGTAAGGTATTCCATTTGGAATTTTGGAAACCGCAACCAGACGAACCTCGGCACACCGGCCTACATAGCCAAATGCATCAATGACAATTCTAAAGGAAATCCTTTTTCCATTGTGATGGTACACGCTTGGAGCAAATTTTCTGACATCGGCAATTCGCCTGACCTATTGGATGAAAATGCCGGAGACGGGAAGATTTATGGACCTGGAGCAGCAGAAATGTGTATGAGAAGACTCGACAATGATGTCAATGTCATCAGTTTGCACGAATTAATTTGGCGCATCAGAATGTACTATCGTCCGGAACAGACTAAGACAATTCTGAAATCATACAAATAAATAGGGACCGGCAGTCATAATGTTCCGAAGATAAAAATTTTTGGTTACCAGCATCATCATAGGTTTTTTCTGAAACAATCAAGTATCAATGGGAAGAGCATCCGTACTCAATGCTGACCTGCCAAAGAAAATGCACAAACCATTCTCGGATTGTCTTCATTTCCTTAGACATTTTGACGAGATGCTCATCAGCTGTACCTTGTAACGTCAGTATTGCTTTTATATAAATATACTGGTTAATGGTTTTCCACATAAAAATAATCATTTATTTTGTATATTTGTCGTTTTATGGCTTAATTTATTATTTATAATAAACGAATTAAACGACAATGAAAAATTTTCTCAAAATGACATTGGCCGCGATGCTCGGCTTCCTTATTGTCAGCATTCTTTTGTCCCTGTTCACAATGTCACTTATCGGATCATTGGCATCCCTCGGCAAGACCGCTCCTGTGATGCCGCGTGAGGCAGTCCTGAAAATCGACTTTTCAGAATTGACAATCACCGAACAGACTTGTGAGGCGGACCCTATGGCAATGCTCCAAAGCGGCAATTTCGAAAAGCAGAAAGTCAACCTCGGCATCTGGACGGCTGTCCAGGCAATCAACAAGGCTGCGGAAGACCCTGCCATCAAGTTCATATACCTAAAGCCTGACGAAGTACAGGGAGGGCTGACAGGAATTGAGGAAATACGCAAGTCGCTCCTCAAGTTCAGGACAAGGGGAAAGGCGGTCATCTCATTCATCGAGAGTCCCGGCAACGCCTCATATTACCTCGCCTCCGCTTCCGACAAGATTTTCATGTCGTCCTACAAGGGAGGGATGAATATGCTGAACGGACTGTCCTCACAGATGATGTTCCTGAAGGACATCCTGGACAAGGCAGGAATCAATATGCAACTCATCCGTCACGGAAAATACAAATCCGCAGGTGAGATGTACACGAAGAGTTCCGCAAGCAAGGAGAACCTTGAGCAGAACCAGGTGATGGTCAATTCGCTGTGGGACAACTGGGCGGCAGGGATTGCCGAGACCAGGAGCATCGGTAAGGACGAGCTCAACCGCCTCATTGACGGACTAGGGCTGAATTCCCCTGAGGATTTCAAGGAGAACGGCCTTGTGGACGAACTTGTCACAAATGAGGAATTCGACACAAGGTTCAGCGAACTGTATGGAGCGGACAGGATTGAGGACTGCCACAGCATTTCCCTCGCCGATTACGCAACCCTGAAAGTGCTCCCGAAGTACAAGGCAAAGAACAAAATCGCCATCATCTACGCAGAGGGCAGCATTGTTGACGGTGACAGCGAGGAGGAAGTCAGCGGAAAGAATTTCGCGGACATCATCGCATCCGTTAGAAAGGATTCCACAGTCAAGGCTGTGGTATTCAGAGTCAACTCCCCTGGAGGAAGCGTGTTCGCATCCGATATGATAAAGAACGAGATTGACATACTCAAGGAGAACAAACCCGTCATCGCCTCATACGGGGACTATGCCGCATCAGGAGGATATTGGATTTCAAACAATTGCGACAAGATTTTCTCCAATGCGGGAACATTGACGGGCTCAATCGGAGTGTTCAGCCTCATTCCTGACTTCAGCGGGACGGCCAAGAAGGTCGGGGTGAACTTCACATCAGTCAAATCCAACCGCCATTCGGACATCTACGGCGGGATGAGGGCTCTTGACAGCGCCGAGACGGAATATATGCAGGCTTCTGTGGATGACATCTACGAGACCTTCACCGCCATCGTCGCAAGAGGCAGGGACCTTGAGCAGGATTATGTCGACGGCATCGCACAGGGTCGTGTGTGGGCAGGGTCAGACGCGCTCAGAATCGGTCTTGTGGACAGCATCGGAGGAATCGAGGATGCGGTTGACTATGCGATGGCAGCCACAGGCGAGAGCACAAATCTCTCAGACTGGATGATTGCGGAATATCCGAAACCGCTGACGACCGCAGAGAAACTGATGAAACTTTTCAGCGGCACTTCATCCAATGCCTTTGCGGGGACTCCACTTGAAAGTGTCGTGAACACATTCAGCGACATCAGGGACGCCAATTCAGGCAAGGTCTATGCGATGATGCCTTACTATATGGAAATAAGGTAATCTTTATAGGACAGTGATCCTCAACACCGACGGGGTCTTTTGCGTGATGCGGAAGGCCTCGTCGATTCTTTTGCCCAGCACTGCGGCGATGCGGGAGGCTTCCGAAGATGCCGCCGTCAGGATGACCGCCGAGTCCTTTTGGACCTGTGTGTATTTCAGGTCCGCAAAGAAGTCGCTGAGTTTCTTGCGCCCTTTCATTCCGAACGGGACAAACCAGTCGCCGTAGGACCAGGCACGGCAGACAAACGGGAACGGAAGGCGTTCCGCATCGAGGATGAGAACTCCCTCTGGCTGCCTGAGGGGCATATCGCCAGGACGGTCAAAGACCTCGACCCTGAAGCGGGTGCCACAGAACGAATAGTCCCCCGGACCGCTTATGACAAGAGTGCCGTCTGGGCGGGAGGAATCCGTTTTCGGGCAGATGAGCATCCCGTCCCTCTGTGTCATCAGCACGAAGCCGTCCGACTCAAAGCGCTTTCCTGAGAATGTCCTGCCGGAAGACACAAGGTCCTCCACAGACGAGAGCACGGACGAGGCAAAGCCATAAGGCTCAAGTATATGATAAAGGAGATATTTCCAGTTTGCCGTCTGCCTCAATGAAGCAAGGTCAATGCGTACCCCTCCGTCAGGACGGTCTTCAGCGACCCTGCCGCGCATCATTCCGCACCACTCCCCCACGATGTTCCCCGCATCCGAGAAATATGCCATCTCCCTGTTGAATGTCCTGATGAATGAAGGGTTTATCTTCTCCAGCAACGGGAAGACCTCGTTCCTTATTCTGTTGCGTTTGTAGCAGGAGTGCGCATTGGTGCTGTCATTGCGGTATGCTATTCCCCTCGCAAAGGCATAACCCTCAATGCTCTTTCTCGTGAATCGGAGCATCGGGCGAAGGACAAGGGCCTTGTGCCCCTCGTAAGCCTCCGGAGAGAAAGAAAGGGGGGACATCCCCGAAAGCCCGTTCATACCGGTCCCCCTGACAATGTTCAGAAGAAGGGTCTCGGCATTGTCATTGGCATTGTGGGCCACAGCCACAGCCGCATATCCGTTCTCAAGGCACAACCTTGAGAACCACCTGTAACGGAGTTCCCTGGCGGCCATCTCTATGCTTATGCCACGGGAGGAGGCGTAGCCGGAAGTCCCGAAAGCGGCTGTATGCAGCCTGACGCCGTTCTTTGAGGCCCATTCCCTCACAAGGGTCTCATCACCGTCGCTCTCCTCACCCCTGAGGCTGAAATTGCAATGGGCGATTGCGATACGGATTCCCGTCGAGGAATGTAGGGCAAGGTCGGCAAGACACATTGAATCGGCTCCCCCGCTCACCGCGAGCAGGAGGGTCACAGAAGACAGGGGAGGCATTATCCCCGCCTCCCCTGTCAACTTTACCAATTCCGTGTCAAACTGTCTCTGCATCAGTTCTTCTTGCTTGCAATCGTGTAGGTGAATCCGAAGGCGATTGACTCCTTGAACTGGACGAGAGGGCCTCCGCCCTGGTTAGCCCATCCTTCAGAGCCCCATTTGGAATTATAGCGGCTGTTCTTGGAGCACCTCTTTTCGTAAGCCTCAGTGCTGAACATCACCATATCGTCATAGATGAGGTTGGTGGTGAGGGTGAACGAGAAGTATTTGGCAATCTTCCAGTCCACGCGGTTGTCCCAGTTGATACGAGGGCAAGGATTCTTCTTGTGGCTCTTGAGATAGTCTTCGAAGAGGACAATCTGGGTGGAATATGAGAAATTGTCGTTCACATTCACCTTGATGTCAATCTTCAACTGGGCACCGAACTCGAATCTTGCATTGCGGTAGAGCCCTCCGACACTGTTCAACTGCTGTGAGGCAGACATTGCCTTATACTCCTCAGAAGCCTTGAGGGCATCAAGGTCCGCATCAGTCACACCCTTCTTGTACTCCATTCCGTATTTTGTCCTGAGTGACTGGTCCGTGACAATCACAAAACCTCCCGTCACAGGGGCGAAGTTGACAGCCAGCCATTTGGTCGGGGTGTAATCGATACCGAGCGCGAGATTGGTGTAGGCAGGAGCAAGGAAATTCGATTTGAGCACCCTGGCATCCTTCCACAACTGCTTCTGGTCCCTTCTCGGGATGTCGTCCAGTTCAGGAAGATTTCCCTCCGCATCCTTGTATGAATCCGGGACTGAAGGGGTCTTGTAGTCCCATCCCTTTGCGAACTGCGACTTGAAGTCATAGTTCGCGGAGGAATAGAAATTCTTCATCGACGCCGTCTTGTAGCCCCATTTGCTCTCAAGGTACATCCTGTCGGTGCTCTTCTGGAGCAGAGGTTTTGACGAGGCGTAGAGGATGCCGAAATCCAACTGGAGGCGGTTGTTCCAGAACATCTCATCCTTCTTGTAGTTCGCATTCGCGTCAATGAAGCCCTGAAGGGAGAATGTGTTGTCCCCGCCTGCAGCCCAGTTCGTCAGGCTGGTCTGGCCTATGTTCAAGTTCGTCTTGAGTGATTCAGTCCAATATTTCGGTTTTGCGGCCTTCTGCTCCACCTTAGGAGCCTCCGTAATGGCCTGCGCGGCCTGGGCCGCAGCCTTCTGGGCATCTGTCAGTTCCTGGGCCGCAGCAGAAATGCCTGATGTTCCGGCAGCGAGCAACAAAGTTGTGAGCCTGATAATGATTCCGGATGTTCTCATATTTCAAAAATTGTAAAAAATGGTATTTCCCTATTATAATATATGAAATAGTCAATATTCCATAAATCAATATGACCGTGCGAAAAGCACGCGGCGGTGCGAAGGCTTGCCGCTGTAGATGCAGGTCCCCTCCTCCTCGCAGACCGCGCTGTCAATCGGGATGCAGCGGATTGTCGCCTTTGTCTCCTCCTTGATCTTCTCCTCGGTCTCAGGAGTGCCGTCCCAATGGCAGAGCAGGAAGCCGCCCTCCTCGATCTTCTCCTTGAACTCCTCCCAAGTGTCAACCTTTGTGATGTGGGAGTCACGGAACTGCAGGGCCTTGGCATAAATGTTATTCTGAATGTCCTCCAGAAGGTCTTCGATTCTCTTTCCGAGCCCCTCTACAGGGACGGACATCTTCTCAAGGGTGTCACGGCGGGCAAGTTCCACAGTTCCCGCAGCAAGGTCACGCGCTCCGACGGCAAGACGCACAGGAACTCCCTTGAGTTCCCACTCGGCGAACTTGAATCCCGGACGCAGGGTGTCCCTGTCATCTATCTTGACCGTGTGGCCGTGCGCCTCAAGTTCCTTTTTAAGTTCGCCCATCTTCTCGAAGATCGCCTTGTTGCCCTCGGCATCCTTTCCGATGATAGGCACGATGACCACCTGGATCGGAGCGAGTTTCGGAGGGAGGACAAGACCGTTGTCGTCCCCGTGTGCCATAATG